>JBBQXH010000170.1:0-6104 GCA_038209835.1 Gaiellales bacterium
ACGAACGCCGCTTCTGGATGAGCGCGAGCGGCGTCGACAAGTCGAAGCTCGAGATCCCCGGACGGGACATCCTGCTCGTCTCGGGCTACGACGAGGAGAACGGCCGCATGGTGCTGAGCGTGCCGCCGGACGTCGAGCCACGACGGGTCTCCGTCGATGCGATCGAGCACTGGATGATCTACCAGGCACATCCGGATGTCGGTGCGATCCTCCACGTCCACGCATGGGTGGAGGGCATTGCCGCGACCGACGTCAACTTCCCGTGTGGGACGGAGCAGCTGGCCGAGAGCGTGGCCGAGCTCGTCGCCCTGGAGCCCGACCCGGCGCACGCCGTCATCGGGCTGCGGAATCACGGGATCACCGCGACCGGCGACAGCCTGCCGGAGATCCTCGATCGCCTCGAACCGAAGATCCTCCGCCAGATCCCGATGTCGTAGCCTCGGGGACGGCGTCCCTCGAGCGGAGACAGACTGGAACGCCGCCGCGTACCACCGGGTGTCGGGTCCGATGGAGGAAATGGGCGCTGCGGTGGTCGAGCGGCTGCCGCTCCGAGGCGACGAGACCGTGCTCGATGCGGGTTGCGGCACCGGACGCGTCACCGTTCATCTGGTCGAACGGCTTCCCCGCGGGCGCGTCATCGCCGTCGACGCCTCGCCCGCGATGATCGCCGAGGCCGTCGAGTTGCTCAGTTCAACGGCCGACGTCCGGCAGGCTGACTTGCTCGAGCTCGATCTCGGCGAGCCCGTGGACGCGGTGTTCTCGACGGCGACGTTCCACTGGATTCTCGACCACGACCGGCTCTTCAGCCGACTCCATCGGGCACTTCGGCCCGGCGGACTGCTGGTCGCGCAGTGCGGCGGGGCCGGGAACATCAGCAAAGTTCTCGAAGCCGCGGCAGAGGTGGCCACCGAGCCGACGTTCGCTGCCGCCTTCGTCGGGTGGAGGCGCTCCTCGTACTTCGCCACGGCGGATGAGACAGCGGCGCGGCTCGGAATGGCCGGATTCGACGAGGTTCGGTGCTGGCTCGAGGAGAACCCCGTCGTTCCTGAGGACCCGCTCGCCTACCTCACGACCATCGCTTTACGCGACCACCTCGCCCGCCTCCCCGCGGAGCTCGGTTCGTCCTTCGCCCGCCGGGTGGTCGACATGCTGCCCGAGCCGGTGACCGTCGACTACGTCCGCCTGAACATCGACGCGCGGCGAGCCTGACTCACCTACCGATACTGGGCCGCCGTCTCGGCGATCGACTCGTCGAGAGGTCTCGTTCGGAACCCGAGCTCACGCTCCGCCTTGGCCGGGTCGAAGAACCACCAGTCGGCGGCCGCCGCCACCTCTTCGGGTCTTACCGGCCACGGGACGACGTGAGCGGCCGCGACCGCGACCTGCGCCGGGAGCGTCACCTGGCGCCTGCGCGTGCCGGTGACCTCGCCCACCCGCCGAAAGAAGGCTTCGTGGCTCAGGTTTCCCTCCCTCGACGTGAGGATTGTCCGCTCGCCGGCCCGACCACGCTCGGCGATCGCGACGAGTCCTTCGGCCACGTCGCGCGCATCGACGTTCGAGAGACCGCCCTCGACGAGGAAGCGGAGCGACCCCTGCAGGTAGCGCTGCACCGGCCAGGTGTTGACGCGATAGACATCGCCCGGCCCGAGTAGGAATCCGGGATTCGCGACAACGGCATCCGTCCCGTTGCGAGCGGCTTCGAGCACCAACTCCTCGCCCCGTCGCTTCGTCAGCGAGTAGAGCGACCTGTCGGCCCGCTCGGGATACGGGTGTTCCTCGGCAGCCGCCTGGGACGGCGAGTCGACGGGCCCGATCGCCGCGACGCTCGAGACATGGACGAGCCGCGCACCGGGCTCGAGCGCCGCGAGCATGCTTCGCACACCCTCGATGTTGGCCTGCTCGAGGCTCTGGCGGAGCGAGGCTCGGTACCCGACGACACCGGCCAGATGAAAGACGCGGCCGCACCCCGCCGCGGCTCTGCGAACGGCGGTCCGATCGACGATGTCCCCGCGCACGACCTCGACGTCGAACGAGCGCAGAAACGCGTCGTCGGTTCCTTCCCGGACGAGCGCGCGCAGCGGCTCTCCACGCTTCGCGAGGAGAGGAACGAGGTGCCGCCCGAGAAACCCGGTCGCGCCGGTCAGGAAGGTGGTCAACCGGTTTCGGGCATGAACGTCGGGAAGTTGACACCTCGGAACGGCTCGTAGGGCCCACGAACCTGATGGACGTGAAGCTCGCAGTTCCGGGCACCCCACGTGTAGAGCTCGCGGACGATCGCTCCGGACTCGACAGGGACGAGATACAGGACGGTCCTTCCGCGGTAGCGATCGAGCTCGGCTGCGAGCAACGCGAGGCCGTCGGCCTCGGTGCGCGAAACCCCGGGACCGAGCATCGTGAACAGGGGATGGCCGATCGAAGCGAGAAACCCGTCTAGCACCCCATCCGTACCCTCGATCACCGACAGGCCCCAGAGGCCGTCGGGGTTCTCGACGAAGTGGCGGTAGTCCTTCGTCCGGCTGATCCCAGCGAGCTCCAGCTCGAGAGCGGCCAGCGCATCGATGTCGGCCACGGTCGCAGGCCGGGTTCGCTCGCGCCCCGGCACTGATCTGCCGAGACCGTTCTCGGGTACCGCGAGCAGCATGTCCTGGTAGGTCGAGTGCGGAACGAAGCCGGCTCTCGTGTAGAGCGAGAACGAGTCGAGGTTCATCGCGCTCGAGATGAGTCGCAGCGGCTTTCCGAGACCGTCCGTGAACTCCGTGATGAAGTCGACGAGCTCCCGCCCGATCCCCTCTCCGAAGTAGATCGGGTGAACGGTCATGATCCCGAACGACACGTGGGTCTCGCGCTCGCGGTAGAAGCACGAGCCCATCAGCCTGCCGGTATCGGGACTCTCGGCCACGACGCAGTGCCCGGGGTCGAGCGTCTCGTACACCTGGCAGAAGACCCGCGTGGCGGCCGGCCCGCCAGAGAACAGCGGCGGTCGTCCGTTCGCCGCACACCAGTAGTTGAGTGAGACGTAGATCAGATCGGCGACCTCAGACCAGTCGCCGTCCTCCATCGCGCGCAGCCGCGTCTCCGGCATTCAGTCTCCTTTCGGCGGGACGCGCAGATCATAGGACGGTGCGGTTCCCGGCCAAAAAGTTGCGTCGGACGCAAGAAGCGCGATACGGTATCGAGGGACGGGGTGGAGGGTGTTGCGGCGACCCTCCTCCCCGCTCTTGACCGGGGCGGGAAAGGAGGCCTGTTGGCCGCGCCCATACGCGTCGGCAGCCTCGACGCGGAAGACGCAGAAGACCTCTCTCGGGCGTTGGGAGCGCGCGGGCTGGTGGGCACTCCCGTCCCGAGCGGAAATCGCTGGCACATCGAGATCCGAGACGCCCACGAGGAAACCGCTCGCCTGCTCGCCGAGGTCCGCGTGACGCTCGAGACTTGGCTCTCCGAGCACGGACGATCCAGGCTGACCGTACGTGTCGGCTCGGACTTGCACACCATCGAGGCGGCGCCGACGCTCGCCGAATCGCTTCGGCGACGCATAGCACCGTCTGGCGACCGCAACACATCCCCGCTCCCGTAGGATCCGGCGCGTGACCGAGGTCCTGTCGCCCGAGGCGCGAGCGTTCGTATCGGCGCTTCACCGCGAGTTCAACCCGCGGCGCCGAGCGCTCCTGGCGCAGCGTGCGGAACGCCAGCAACGCCTGTCGGCGGGCGAGCTTCCCGGGTTTCTCGACGAAACGGCATCGATTCGACGGGCCGACTGGAGCGTCGCGCCTGTGCCCGGCCCGTTGCAGGACCGCCGTTGTGAGATCACCGGGCCGGTCGAGCGCAAGATGATGATCAACGCGCTGAACTCGGGCGCGGGGGTGTTCATGGCGGACTTCGAGGACGCGAACTCACCGACCTGGGCGAACGTCCTCGAGGGACAGCAGAACTGCCATGACGCGATCCGCCGGACGATCGCCCTCGACCAGGGCGAGAAGACGTACCGGTTGAACGAGCAGACGGCCGAGCTCATCGTCCGCCCACGAGGGTGGCACCTCGTCGAGAAGCACTTCGAGGTCGACGGCGCACCGATCTCGGCGAGCCTCTTCGACTTCGGCCTGTACGCCTTCTGGAACGCGCGCGAACTGCTCGAGCGAGGCAAGGGCCCCTGGTTCTACCTGCCAAAACTCGAGTCGCACCTCGAGGCGCGACTCTGGAACGACGTCTTCGTCTACGCGGAGGACGCACTCGACCTCTCGCGCGGCTCGATCAAGGCGACCGTCCTGATCGAGACGATCCTCGCAGCGTTCGAGATGGACGAGATCCTCTACGAGCTGCGAGACCACTCCGCGGGACTGAACGCGGGCCGGTGGGACTACATCTTCAGCGTGATCAAGAAGTTCCGCGACCGGCCCGAGATGCTGCTTCCGGATCGCGCTCAGGTGACGATGGCCGTCCCGTTCATGCGCGCCTATACGGAGCTGCTCGTGAAGACCTGCCACCGTCGGGGCGCCCATGCGATCGGCGGCATGGCGGCATTCATCCCCTCGCGTCGCGATCCGGAGATCAACGAGGTCGCGCTGACGAAGGTGCGCGAGGACAAGGTGCGCGAGGCGACCGCCGGTTTCGACGGCACCTGGGTCGCCCACCCGGATCTCGTTCCACCCGCGACCGCCGTCTTCGACGAGATCCTAGGCGACCGCCCGAACCAGCTCTCGCGCCAGCGACCCGAGGTCGAGGTGTCAGCCGAGCAGCTCCTCGATGTCGCCGCCACGCCCGGCGACGTCACCGAGGCTGGGCTGCGCACGAACGTCGACGTCGGCATCCGCTACATCGAGTCCTGGCTTCGAGGCGTCGGAGCAGCGGCCATCCACAACCTGATGGAGGACGCCGCAACCGCCGAGATCTCCCGCTCGCAGGTCTGGCAGTGGATCCGCCATGAGCGCTTCTCCCGCGAGGAGGTTCGACGGGTGATCGACGATGAGATGGCCGAGCTGGGCACGGGTGGACGCTTCCCCGAGGCCCGCGCTCTCTTCGAACAGGTCTCGCTCGCCGACGACTTCCCTGAGTTCCTGACGCTACCCGCGTACGAGCTGCTCGACTGACCCTACGCCGACGCGAAGGCCCCTCGCAGCGCCGTCGCCGCCTCGTCGAGCATCTCGTTTCCGCGCGGGATCGCGGCCGGGCGCAGCGCGGAGCCGTGGATGAGGCCCTCGTAGCGGCTGAGCTCGACCGTCACTCCGGCCGCCTCGAGCCGGCCCGCGTACGCCTCACCCTCGTCCCGTAGCGGGTCGTACTCCGCGGTGATGACGAGCGCGGGCGGCAAGCCGGAGAGGTCGGGCTCGCGAAGCGGCGAGGCCTCGCGGGCGCCGCCGTCTCCATCCGGGCCTAGGTACTGCTCCCAGAACCAGCGCATCGTGTCGCGCGTGAGCCCGTAGCCCGTCGCATTCTCGACATACGACATCGTGTCGAGGTCGAAGTCGGTGACCGGATACACGAGCAGCTGGAACACGAGCGGGAGGCCTTTGGCACGCGCCCGGAAGGTCACGGCGGCCGCGAGCGTCCCTCCCGCAGAGTCACCGCCGACCGCGATCCGCGTGGGGTCGGCACCGATCGAGCCGGCGTGCTCGGCGACCCAGGCGGTCGCGGCCCAGGCGTCCTCGACCGCGGCCGGGAAGCGGTGCTCGGGCGCAAGCCGGTAGTCGACCGCAACGACGACGCATGGCGTCCGCGCGCAGAGCGCCCGGCAGAGCCCGTCGTGCGTGTCGAGGCTTCCGATCACCCAGCCGCCGCTATGGAAGTAGACGAGGACGGGTAGATCACGACCAGCGCCCACCGGCTGGTAAACGCGGGTGCGGACAGGTCCCGGAATCGTCTGGTCGAACACTGCGCCGACCGGATCGGTCGGGCCGAAGAGCTCTGGAGCCGCCGCCTCGAACCCGCGACGGGCCTCGACGGGCCCGACCTCCGACATGGATGGCGCACCCGCGAGCGCGTCGAGATATGCCTGTGCATCAGGGTCGAGCGGCATCCATCTAGCCTATTAGAGGCTTGATGTGGCATGACCGCACGTCTGGATGAGGGCCTGCACAAGGCGGATCGCGGCCGCCTCGATCGGCACCAAG
>JBBQXH010000171.1:0-6099 GCA_038209835.1 Gaiellales bacterium
TCGTGCAAGCGGCGAGGCTGCTCGGGGAGAGCGGCGGCCGCGAGAGCGTCGCGGCAGTCGCGAGGGAAGTCGGCTGGAGCCGGAGACACCTGACCCTGCGCTTCCAGGAGGAGCTCGGTCTTTCGCCGAAGACGTTCGCGATGATCCTGCGCTTCGAACGCGCGCGCTCGCTCCTCCTCGCCGGTGACATGAGCCTCGCAGAGATCGCCTTCGCGAGCGGGTACTTCGACCAGCCGCACATGAACCGGGACTTTCGCGCTCTCGCAGGCTCCTCGCCGATCGAGTACCTCGCGCGCCGTCTCCCTGACGGTGGAGGCATCGCAGGCGACCTCCCATTCGTCCAAGACGCGGTCGCCGCCACCGCCTAGCCTTCGGGAAACGCGACCCAAGGAGGCCACATGGCCCGCACGCAATCCGTCTTCCCCGCCCTCGGTTACCGCGATGCCGCCGCTGCCATCGACTGGCTCGCCAAGGCGTTCGGCTTCGAGGAGCATGCGGTGCACCACGATCCGGACGGCGTCGTCGTTCACGCCGAGCTCCGCACCGGCGACGACCTCGTCATGCTCGGAACGGATCGCAACGACGATCGCGGCGTCGCGCCCCGCGCCGGTAGGGGCTGTACCTACGTGGTCGTCGACGACCCCGATGCCCACCACGAGCGGGCGGCAGCAGCGGGCGCCGAGATCGTGCGGGCGCTCGAGGACACCGATTACGGCTCGCGCGAGTACTCCGCCCGCGATCCGGAAGGCAACGTCTGGAGCTTCGGCACGTACCGCCCTACCCTGTAGGGATGGCGAGCGATCGGAACGGCAAGGAGATCAGTGGCTCGACGACGATCGTCGAGATTCTCCGCCTCTATCCGAGCGGCGAGGCGGCGCGACTCATGGCGCGCCTCGCCTGGCCCTGTGCGCACTGCGGCGGCGCGTTCCACGAGCCGCTGACGATGGCCGCGAAGCGCCACCGCAACTCGCCGCGGGCAGTCCTCGATGCCTTTCGGGCGCTCGAGGTAAACGGCGGCCCGAGCGACAAGCAGGTCGCCCGGGCCGCCGCGAAGATCGTTCCTACAGAACCTTCTTGAGCACGTCGTCGAGCTGGTCTACGCCCGGCAGGTTGCCGTCGGGAGAAACCTCGTCGACGATCTGGGGGAGCATCTGAGCCAGGCCGGACGCCGCCTTGTCCTCCGACACGCCAGCCTTCTCGGCGATCGTCTTGATCTCGTCGGGGCCGAGCGCCTGCTTCACCTGGTCGGCCGAGACGGCCTTGTTCTCGCCCGTACCGATCCACGACTGCACCTGGTCTTCGAGTCCCGCGCCCTTCAGCTTGCCGAGAATCCCGTCCAGGCCCCCGATCGGGCTGTCCTTCCCGAGCAGATTCTGCGCAACCCCGCCGAGGTC
Source organism: Gaiellales bacterium (assembly GCA_038209835.1). Classification (GTDB taxonomy): domain Bacteria; phylum Actinomycetota; class Thermoleophilia; order Gaiellales; family Gaiellaceae; genus JBBQXH01. The sequence continues at coordinate 1,395 of JBBQXH010000171.1, forward strand.
GCCGACGTCCAGTCCGCCTTTCCCGCCGAGCATTCCCATCACCTGATCAGCCAAACCCATCGCTCCGTCCTTTCGCCTTGGGGAACGTCGCACGGTGAGTGTACGGACTTGCGACGGGTACTGAACGCCCGAGGCCCGGCCCGGGGCCAGACCCCTTCGGAGGCGTTACACATTTGTGACGATTTCGCGGGGAAGCTGTTGCAGATCCGTCACACTTTCGCGCGGAAGGACGGCGTCGTAGCCCAGCCGGCTCGGTTCCGGGCCTGCGTGTCCTTCGCGACTGGCCGAAAGGGACAGATTGACTCATGTCGCCTGTGGATTGTTCGTGCGTGATCCGTTACAGCTAACGATGCCGCGACCGGTGAGTCTACGATCCGGCGAATGACGATCCACGGCGTTCTCTTCGACCTCGACGGAACCCTCGCGGACACCGCTTCGGCGGAACGGGATGCGTGGCCGGCGCTCGCCGACGTCATCGAAGCGCGAGCGCCGACGGTCGACCGGCAGGAACTCCGGCAGCGCTACAACGCGGTCTTCGAACGGCACTGGTCCGACTTCCTCGAGGGCCGGATCGATTTCGGCGGGTACCGCTGGAACCGCCTTCGCGAGGCGGTCGCGCCGTGGGCTGAGCTCGACGACAGGTTGTTCGAGGCCTATCGCGACGAGAAGCGTCAAAGCATCGAGCTCCTGCGGCCGTTCGACGACGCAGTCGGGACGATCACCGAGCTGCGAGCTGCTGGGATCCGCATCGGGCTCCTCACCAACGGCCCTTCGTGGCTGCAACGGCGCAAGCTCGCGGTCACGGACCTCGCTCGTGAGCTCGATTCGATCGCCATCTCCGACGAGATCGGCGTCGCAAAGCCCGACCCGAGAGCGTTCCATCTCGCAGCCGACATGCTCGGGTGCGAGCCGCGAGAGGTTGCGATGGTGGGAGACTCGCCCGCCTACGACATTGCCGGCGCCATCGACGCGGGTCTCGCGGCCGCAGTGCTGATCGGCGAGCTCGGGTTTCGCGTCGACGGAGCCGTCGCGGTGCGGAGGCTTCGCGAGGTGCCTGCAGCCCTGGGTCTCAGCCCACAGCCCGGAGCTGCCCGACGAACTGCGCGGTGAGCGAGCCCGAGCGGAAGGGCTCCGCGTCGATCTCGACCTCCAGGTAGCCGGCGCCACGCACGGCGGCAACGATACTGGCAAGGCCATCAGGTGTCTGCGCCCTGGAAAGCTCGTCGCCGGCGAGCTGGACGAGGCCGCGCTCGCCGTAGTGGCGGACCCGGAGCACCCCGTAGCCAAGCCTCTTCAGCGCCTGCTCGGCGGCGTCGACCCGCGCCAACGAGGCGACGTCCACGGGCGTCCCGTGCGGCAACCGGGAAGCGAGGCACGGCGAGGCGGGCTTCGAGGCGCTCGGGACGCCCAACGCTCGCGCCAACGCTCGCACCTGCCCCTTCGTGACGCCCGCCTCGACGAGCGGGTGAAGGACTCCGTGCTCGGCCGCAGCTCTGAGGCCCGGACGCCAGTCGCCGAGATCATCTGCGTTGGCACCCGAGAGAACAGCGGCGTAGCCGCGACGGGAGGCGAGCGCCGAAAGCCTGTCGTATAGCTCGCTCTTGCAGTGGTAGCAGCGGTCGCTTCCGTTGCGTCGGTACCCCTCCCGCTCGAGCTCGGACGTCGAGATCTCCTCGTGCGCGATCCCGACCGCTCGGGCGACGTTACGAGCGCCGTCGAGCTCTCCGGTCGCCAGCGCGGGAGACACCGCGGTGACCGCGAGCGAGCGCGGCCCGAGCGCCCGAGCGGCGAGAGCAGCGACGAGGGACGAGTCGACACCTCCCGAGAACGCAACGATCGCGCTGCCGAGCCCGGCGATCCGCTCCTCGATCTGCGCGATCTCGCTCACGACGCCGACTCTAGCGTCCCCGCGCGTGTCAGCGCCTCGGCCCAGATCTCCTTCACGGGGCGCCCCGTCGCCGCGGCAACCGCGGCGCAGTCGTCGTGCTCGGGCGCGACGTTGACGACGCGTCCGTCCAGGATCCCGAGCTTGACTCGAACCTCTCCGCCTACGACGGCCACCGTCCGTACGTCTCGATCCAGCTCGTAGCGAGCGAGGCGGGAGACTCGGACACCGAGCGCGCTGGTCTCGGCGAGGATTGCCGCGGCGACCCGCCGCTCGTCCGACGGACGCGCCAGCGCCGAAAAGACGATGCCAGGCCGGCCCTTCTTCATCAGAGCGGGAACCGTCCAGACGTCGAGGGCGCCCGCGGCAACGCAACGCTCGACCGCGTCGGGGACGAGCTCGGGGCTCAGGTCGTCGAGATTCGTCTCGAGGAGCACAACAAGCCCGCGCTCACCTGTCTCGGCGCGGCCAACGAGAACCCGAAGGAGATTCGGTCGCTCGGGGAGATCGGCGGTGCCGGCGCCATACCCCACCGAGCCCAGGACGAGCGGCGGCACCGGCCCGTACGCCGAGGCAAAGGAGGCGACGATGGCTGCACCCGTCGGGGTGACGAGCTCCAGCGAGAGCTCGACGCCGACGAGCGGAGCGCCGCGCAGCAGGAGCAGCGTCGCGGGAGCCGGTACCGGGAGGATGCCGTGGGCGGCTGCGGTGAGGCCCCGCGGATAGGGCAGCGGCGAACAGACGACCCGTTCGATCTCCAGCGAGTCGACGAGGACCGCGGCCCCGCAGACATCGACGAGCGTATCGATGCCGCCGAGCTCGTGGAAGTGGACGTCGTAGACCGGAGAGCCATGCACCTCGGACTCCGCCTCCGCAAGCCGCCTGAACACGTCGAGTGCCCGGATGCGCGCGGCCGGCGGGAGCTCGCCCGACTCGATGATCTCGCGCATCGCCCGCCAGGTTCGCGGCGGAGGAGCAGCGGGCTCGATGACCTCCACGTGAAGCGCACCGACGCCGTGGCGCTCTGTCTGCGTGACGCGGATCTCGACCGCACCGATCCCGAGCTGCTCCGGAATCCGTTCGAGGGCCGCCCTGTCGGCGCCGGCGTGGAGGAGAGCCGCGAGGAACATGTCGCCGGCGATCCCGCCGATGCAGTCGAGGTAGAGGACGCGGGTCACGACGCGGCAGCCGCTCGCGCGATCCGGGCGGCGATCGTCCCCGCGCCGAACCCGTCGTCGATCCCGACCACGGCGAGCCCCGCGGCGCACGAGGCAAGCATCGCGTTGAGCGCAGTCTGGCCCCCTCGCGCGGACCCGTACCCGACGCTCGTGGGAAGGCCGATGATCGGTGCCGAGACGAGCCCGCCGACGACGCTCGCGAGCGCGCCGTCCATACCGGCGGCGACGACCACGCAGTCGGCCCGCTCGAGATCGGGGAGCACAGGAGCGAGTCGGTGAAGCCCGGCGACCCCGCAGTCCTCATGGACGATGACCGAGGCTCCCACGAGCTCGGCACGGATCCGCGCCTCGTGGAGCACCGGCCCGTCCGAGGTTCCCGCCGAGACCATGACGACGAGCCCGCGCGCATCGGGAACGCCCGTCGCGACCCACACGGCCCGGGCCCGCGAATCCTCCTGCGCCCTCGGGACCGCCGAGCGCACTGCCTGGCGCACGCCTTCGTTCGCGCGGGTGACGAGCACGCTCCCCGCTCCGCCCTCGACGAGCGCCTCGACGATCGCCACCACCTGGTCGGGGTCTTTGCCCTCGGCGAGAACGGCTTCCGGCGCGCCCTGACGAAGCTCCCGGTGGACGTCGACGCGAGCGACGCCGAGATCGCGGTACGGCAGCCCCGCGAGGCGGTCGAGCGCCGTCGCCGTATCGACCTCGCCGCGACGCACGGCCTCGAGCAGCGCCTCGAGCTCGGTTCGAAGTCCGGTCACGAGCCAAGTATCGACGCCCGGGGCCGGGCGCGGCGTCTAACGGCTCGCGCCGAGCAGGTTCAGGATCAGGAGGAAGATGTTGAGGACGTCGACGAAGATCGAGGCCGCGAGGTAGACCGCATCGTCGGGATTGTTCGAGCGGCGAAGCCGCTGGAAGTCGTACATCGTGTACCCGGCGAAGATGATGAGCCCGAGGATCGAGTAGATGACGTACCCGCCAGGGATGTTCACGAAGATCATCACGATCCCGAAGACGATCAACGCGAGCAGTGCCCAGAACAGATATCTCGCCATCGGCGCGAGGTCGCGCCGCGTCGCGTAGCCCCAGACGCCGAAGCCGAGCACGAAGAGGGCCGTTGCACCGGCAGCCTGCGCGACGATCGTGGCGCCGTACGCCTCCGCATACGCCTCGACGGTCGGCGCGATCGCGAGACCGAGCGCCGCGCCGACGACGAAGAGCAGTGTCAGCGCAAGCGTTTGGTTCTTCCGCGCGAACTGGAGGCCGATCAGGGCTGCGAAGCCGATGATCCAGAAAGCGATCGCCCAGCCGAAGGAGAGATTCCTCCCCGCCCAGGCGGCGAAGGCACAGACCCCGAGGGTCGCGGCGACGAGGAACATCGTCCGGCCGAGGACCTCCTTGGAGCGGTCCTGCGTGATGGCAGCGCTCTGCGGCTGCTCGGGAAGCTTGGTTTCGTGCTCGAAGCTCGTCATGGCGCTAGCTTGCCACAGCAAGGCGCGAAGCGCCACGCAGCGGCCGCGGGCAAAGCCCGCCAGGCCGCGAAGGCGAAGCCGGCGCAGCCGGCGGTCACAGCAACGCGTGACGAATGCCGCCTCGAGCCCGTGCGGGGACTATCCTCGCCTCCGATGAGCACCGGGGAGTC
>JBBQXH010000172.1:0-6068 GCA_038209835.1 Gaiellales bacterium
AGGGCAACGTCGAGGGCTACTCGGAGATGTCAGACGAGGCGTTCGCGCGGCGGTTCTACTCCGACCGGAGCGAGCTCGTCGGGCTCGGCGTTCCGCTCCAATCCCAGCGCGACGAGTTCACGGGCGAGGAGCTCTACACCCTGCGCTCGGAGCAGTACTTCCTCCCGCCACTCGAGCTCTCGGACGAGGAGCTCGCGGCGCTCCAGACGTCGCTGTTCCTCCTCGAGGGGCAGTTCGCCTACGCCGAGCCGCTGCGACTCGCCCTGCAGAACCTCGCACTCGGCCGGCCGAGCCCCGTCGAGGCACCGACCGCAACCGCCGTCCGTGTGGAGGTGCTCGATCGGGACTACTCGCCCGAGACCTCGGGACGCCTCGCGAAGCTCGATGCCGCGATCTCCAAGCAGCGCACCGTGAAGTTCGACTACTGGGCGATCGGCCGCGACGAGATCTCGCAACGAACGATCAACCCGTATGCCCTCTTCTCGGACAACGGCGTCTGGTACGTCGTCGGGAAGGATCTCGATAGGGACGGCATGCGGACGTTCCGTGTCTCGAGGATCCGCGGTGACATCACCTTCGCGACGAGGCGCGAGCGGGACTTCCGATTCCCGCCGGACTTCGACCCGTCGGAGTTCCGCGGCCGCCCGCCCTGGCAGGTCGGCGAGGCCGTCGGCGAGGCGAGGATCGAGGTCGGACTCGACACCGCCTGGTGGGTGGAGCGCTCGTTCTCAGGCCGTGGCCGCCTCGAAGACGGGGTCTTCGTCACCGAGTACTCGGACGTCGGGCTGCTCGCGTCGTGGGTGCTTCGCCAGGACGGCCGGGCACGACCGCTCGAGCCTCCGGAGCTCGTCGCCGCAGTCGCCGAGGCCCTTCGCCGAATCGCCGAGTCACACGAGAGTCCGCCGCCGGTCCCGGCGCCGCTGCTGGCCACCAACGGCGAAGCGCCCGTGCCCGACCGCCCGACGGGGCCGGTTCCGCCCGAGCGTTTCGCCGTCCTGCAGGCTCTCCTCGCCCATCTCCTCGCCCGCTGCGGTGACGGAAAGCGTGCCGTCATTCCCGCTTCGGAGCTGACCGAGGGCTTCCAGATCCCCTACGACCAGCTCGACGAGCACCTCCAGCTCCTGAATCTCGTGAACTTCGGCGGCGGCTGTTACGCGGTCTACTCAGCGCTCGACGGAGACGAGGTGCGCGTCGAGAAGGAGCTCTTCGGCGACGCCTTCAGGCGCGCTCCTCGCCTGACCCCGCTCGAGGCGCGCGCGATCCGTCTCGCGCTCGAGTTCGTCGGCCCGATGATCGCGGCCGGAGCCCAGAAACCGATCTATCGCGTGCGCGGAAAGCTCGAGGAGACGTTCGGCCAGTTCGAGCTCCGCGAGTCGTCCGAGCCGCCACCACCGGGTGAGGAGGAGGGGCTGATCCGGACGCTCTCCGACGCCATCAAGGCGGGACGCCTCGTCGAGATCGACTATCTGAAGCCGGACGAGACCTCGACGGCATCCCGGGTGATCGAGCCCTACACGATCTCTCGCGACCTTCCCAACTGGTACATCCACGCATGGGATCGCGACCGGGACGCGCCGCGGAGCTTCCGCCTCGACCGGATGCGGAGCGCCCGGCTCCTCGACGAGCGGTTCGAGCCACGCCCCGATTTCGCCATCGAGTCACCCCGACGCCTCGCGAGGCTCTGGGTCTCCCCAACCTCGGCCCGCTGGTGGAGAGAGCGGGGTGCCGCGGCGCTCACGGACGGCGCCGCGCTCGGCGAGATCGATTTCGGCACGGATTCGTATCTCGTGGGCGAGGTGCTCTCGCACCGCGGCGAAGCCGTCCTGCTGGAGCCCGCCGATCTGCGCCCCGGGGTGGCCGCCCGGGCACGCGAGCTCATCTCCGAGCTCGTGCCCAAAAAACGGAAGACGAAAGCCCGGCGCTAACCGCAAGGAGCGAAGCGACGCGCAGCGCGGCACGCGACGGCGCCAGCCGTGCCAGGGGAGGGCCGAAGGCCCGGTCACGCCGAAGGCGGCCGCGAAGGCTCAGGCCGCGAAGCGGCCGTATCCCTATGACGCCGTTGCGTCCCGCAGCTGCGTCAGCGTCCACTCCGCCTGCTCGCTGAGCAGCTCGTCGTCGCCGTCGCGAAACGTCTGCGCATGAACCGCAAGATCGGCTCGACCCGAGTTCCCGAGCGCCACGAGAGCGTTCCTGCGCAGGTAGCGCGGATCGTTTCGCGGCACGTACAGGCGGTCGTACCGCCGGGCCAGATCGTCGTCTGACGCGGTGAGCCAGTCGACGAGCGACACGACCGGCTCTTCGTCCTCGAGAAGCGCCACGCCGGCCCGGCGCTTCTCGATGCCGCGATTCCACGGGCAGACGTCCTGGCAGATGTCGCATCCGTAGACCTGATCGCCGAGCTCGGCGCGGTACTCCTCGGGAATCGGCGCCGGGGCCTGCGTCCAGTACGAGAGACACCGCGTGGCGTCCAGCACGCCCGGCTCGTCGAGCGCTCCCGTCGGGCACGCGTCGATGCAGAGAGTGCACGAGCCACAGTCGAGCTCGAGCGATGGGCTCGACTCCAGCTCGGCGTCGGTGACGAGGGTCCCGAGCACGACCCAGGAGCCGTGACGGCGGGTGATCAGCATCGTGTTCTTCCCGTAGAACCCGACGCCTGCCCTCGCTGCGCCCTCGCGGTCGACGTGCTGGTTCGCATCGACGAGCACGCGATACGCACCCCCCAGTCGCGTGCCGAGCACATCGAGCTTCTCGCGCAGCTCCGCGTAGGTGTCCCGCCAGGTGTAGCGGGGGAGCCGGCCGTGCCCCGGGCCGACCTCCGGGCCGGGTGTGTAGTAGCAGAGCGCCGCAGAGACGACCGTCCGGGCGCCCTCAAACAGCGTCTCGGGATGACACGAGACTTCGGGCCTCGCCATCGTGAAGCGCATATCGGCGAAGAGTCCCCTCGCGCGGCGCTCTCGGATCGCGCGCTCGGTCTCCTCGTACGGGCCTGCAGGAGCGGCGCCGACGACGTCGATGCCGAGCTCCCGGGCGAGGCGCTCCAGTTCTGCGGTCCTCACGGCGCGGACGGTAGCAGCGGCTAGGATCGGCCTCGTGAAGGCCATCGTGATCCACGAGGACGGCGGGCCTGAGGTACTTCGCTATGAGGACGCACCCGACCCAGTTGCCGGATCGGGCGAAGTGCTCGTCCGCCTGAGAGCCGCCTCCCTGAACCACCTCGACGTCTGGACCCGGATGGGGATGCCCTCGGCGCCCAAGCCGCGCATCCTCGGCGCCGACGGGGCGGGGACGGTCGAGGTGCTCGGCGCGGGCGTGGAAGGGCTCGAGACCGGCCAGCAGGTCCTTCTGAACCCTGGCCTCGACGACGGGAAGCACATCATCGGCGAGCACTGCGACGGAACACACGCCGAGCTGATCGCCGTCGATGCGACGTACGTCCACCCGAAGCCCGCTCACCTCGGATTCGTTGAGGCGGCGGCCTTCCCGCTCGTCTGGGAGACCGCGTATCGGATGCTGGTCGTCCGCGCGGGCCTCGAGGCCCGGGAATGGGTGCTCTGCTGGGGTGTCGGGAGCGGCGTCGGCTCAGCTGCCTTCCTGATCGCGAAAGCGCTCGGAGCGCGTGTGATCGTCACGTCGTCGAGCGACGAGAAGCTCGCCCTTGCGGCTGAGCTCGGCGCCGACATCACGGTCAACCACGCCACCGGTGACGTGGCGGCGGCGGTGAAAGACGCAACGGCCAAGCGAGGAGTGGACGTCGTTGTCGAGCACGTCGGCGAGGCGACGTGGAAAGCCTCACTCGCGGCCGCCGCTGACGGAGGTCGGATCGCGATCTGCGGTGCAACCAGCGGCCCGAACCCGCCCGCCCAGCTCCACCGGATCTGGTGGAAGCAGCTCTCGATCCTCGGATCGACGATGGCGACACGAGCCGACTTCGCCGGCCTGCTCACCCTCGTCGATGCGAAGCAGCTTCGCCCGATCGTCGACCGCGTTTACCCACTCGCCCAGGCTGCCGACGGGCATCGGCGGCTCGAAGCAGGCGAGCAATTCGGCAAGATCGTCTTCTCGATCCCCGATTGATGGCCTCCGCCCGGACGCGAGAGTCGCTCGTCCGACGCAACACGATCCTCCTCGTGATCGCGCAGGGCGCGCTGCTCGCGATGAGCGCGACGTTCTTCACGCTCGCCGTCGTCGCGATCGTCGACCTAACCGACCACGAGCGGTGGGGCGGCATCCTCCTCGCCATCTTCAACGTCTCGGCCGCGATCAGCGCGCTCCTCGTCGGGCGGCTGATGGACAGGGTGGGCCGCCGCCCCGGGCTCGCGATCGGCTACGCGCTGTTCGGCGTCGCGGGGATCGGCGGCGCGCTTGCCGTCTCGGCGGGCTCGACCTGGGGGCTCCTAGTCATGGCGGTGCCGTTCGGCGCAGGCCTCGGTGCGGGGCTGCTCGGACGCGTCGCGGTCGCCGACATGTACCCGAGCGCCCTTCGCGGAAGGATGGTGGGCATCGTCGTGGCAGCCGGGACGCTCGGCGCGATCTTCGGCGCTCCGATCGTCGCTGCAATCGAGGCAATCACGGGTTCGGACGTCGCGCCGTGGTTCCTGATTCCCGCCCTGGGATGCATCGGTCTCGGCGCCGTGCTCGCGCTTCGACCGGATCCGCGCGAGCTGGCGATCCAGGAGGAGAAACCGGAGGACCGCGCTCCTGGCCGTCGTCTAGGCGAGCTTCTACGGCTCCCGCCGTTCCGGGCTGCGATCATCGCGATCGGGGTGGCGCAGACCGCGATGGTGGCAGTGATGGGCGTGACACCGGTCGTGATCGACCAGAACGGCGGCAGCGCGCTCGCGATTGCCCTCGTGATCAGCTTCCACATGGCCGGGATGTTCGCGATCGCCCCGATCATCGGCGTCCTCCTCGACCGCTATGGACGCCGCCCTGGCCTGCTGATCGGCGGCGTGTTCTCGGCGGTCGGAGCGGTCCTCGGCTCCTTCACCGACGCGACGGTGTTGATCGGCATCGGCCTCTTCCTCGTCGGTCTCGGCTGGTCGGCGTGCTACCTCGGGGCGACGGCCGCGATCAGCGATCTCACGAGCCCGACCGAGCGCGGTGGCGCTCTCGGGTTCACCGACCTCGTCACCTCGCTCGCCGCAGCGGTCGGGGCGCTCGCAGGCGGCTTCGTCCTCGAATCCTCGGGGATCGCCGTCGTCGGGATCGCGATGGCCGTGCTGATGATCCCGGCTCTCGTGCTCGTCTTCCCGCTACGGGAGCCGTCACCCGGCCGCTGGGCCATCCCGGAGCCGGCCGCATCGTCTTGACGGGCTCTTACTGGACGAGCTGGGCGCGGAACCAGTAGGGCTCCGTGTCGTGCTTGTAGGTGCCCGCGCAGCTGAAGGGGCTCCCCCGCTGGCACCCGGCCAGCTGGATGTTCGCGTCCGACAGGACGACGACGACGCTCGCGCCGAGCGGCACCGTGGCCGTCGCGTCCCCGGCCGCGTTCAGGGATACTTTCCGAACACGCAGCGCGCCCGATGCGTTCTGCAGGAGGAGCGAGGCCTGCGCTCCGTGCGCTCGCAGGGGTAGATCGAGACGGATCCTGACCTTCACCCCGCCCTTCGCGCCGCGCCCCGGGACGAGGTACCCGTACCCCGTAGTGAGATGGACGAGCGTCCGTCTCTTCCAGCCGGTATCGGGCTTGGACGCGGACAGTGTGAGAGCCGATCCGACCGGAGCCTGCAGCTGATTGCCGCCGTCGCGGTACCCGTCGCCCTCGTCGTAGAAGGCTGGCGGAAACACGTTCGCGGCTCCGAAGCCCGTGAACGAGGCGCCGAGGCTCGAGCCTCGCTGCCGAAGCGCCTTGTCGACGGCGAAGATCGAGAGATCCTCCTCCGGTGAGCCACCGAGCTCGATGATCCGCCGCACGACGGAGGGGTCGGAGCTCTCGCTGAGGAACCGGAAGAAGAGCCAACCTCCGTATTTGAAGGTCTCGAACCGGTCGCCGGAGGTCGTGATGTCGAGCGGCACGCCCGGGCTCGTCAGGGCACTCGAGAGCAGGTACTGATAGTTGTCGTTGACGT
>JBBQXH010000173.1:0-6065 GCA_038209835.1 Gaiellales bacterium
AGGCTGGCGAGGGGAGGGGTTCCCGCCCGCATCTCCTCGCGGACCCGACCCTCTGCGCCGACGATCTCTTCGGCCTTGAGCAAGACGCGTTCGGAGTCGGTCGCTCGAACGACCAGGACACCGTCGAATTCGCCGATCACAAGGTCGCCCGGGCTGATCGTGACATCGCCGATCGCGACCGGCTTCTCGGAACAGGCCATCTCCCAGCGCCCGATCGCGTTGAGCGGTGAGAGATCGCGGAAGAAGACCTGAAAACCGATCTCGCGGAGGCCCTCGATGTCTCTGAGGTTCCCGTCGAGGATGCAGCCGACGCAGCCGCGCTTCCTGGCCGAGTTCGCAGTCAGCTCTCCGAAGTGACCCACCGGGCTGTCGCCGTTGACATGGACGAGGAGCGAGTCAGGCTCGAGGCGCTCGAAGATCTCGAGATATGACGTGATCCGCTCGATGCCCTCGTCCCAGCCGATGCTTGGATCGATCGCGCGACCCTCGACTGTGAACGCCCGCCCGACGATTCGCTGCTCGGAGAAGAGCGGCCGGAGCCACGTCGGGAGAACCTGCTCCGGCAAGCCGAGCTCGTAGAGCGCATCGCAGACCGCCGGCATGTAGAGCTTGCGATATCGGGCACAGAGCTCGGAGCTTTCCATCCGTCGGCGACCTCAGGAAAATCGTTTTTCATGCGGGCGCGGAAGAGTATATAGTGCCGCGAGATGACGGGCGTTTCCGCCCTTTTCTCGCTCGAAGGCCGGACAGCCGTCGTTACCGGCGCGGCCAGCGGGCTCGGGAAAGCGATCGCGCTCGGGCTTGGTGATGCAGGCGCGTTCGTGGTCGCCGTTGACCTTCCCGGATCAGAGCTCGACCGTGTCGCTCGCGAGGTTGGAGCGGGCCGCGTTGCCTCAGTCGAGGCCGACGTGACCGACCGAGACCAGGTCGAAGCGATGGTCGACCGGGCGGCTTCGGCGAGCGGTCGCATCGACATCCTGGTCAACAGCGCCGGCATGGGCGCACGCGGCGCCGCCGAGGACTACCCGTTGGAGCTGTGGCACCGGGTTCTCGCGGTGAATCTCACCGGGACGTTCAGCTGCTGCCAGCTCTTCGGCCGGCACATGCTCGCAAACGGCGGCGGGTCGATCCTCAACGTTGCCTCGATCGGCGGACTCGTCGGCTACGCAGGGAGCGTCGGCTACCAGGTCTCGAAGGCGGGTGTCGTGCAGCTCACCCGGACACTCGCCGTCGAATGGGCGGGGCGTGGAGTGAGAGTGAACGCGATCGCGCCTTGCACGTTCGAGACGCCCGTTGTCGCCCGGCAGCGCGAGGCCGAGCCGGATCTCTATCCAGCGATGCTCTCGCGAATCCCGCTCGGGAGGTTCGGCGAGCCGCCGGAGATCGTGGGGGCGGCGCTGTTCCTCGCCTCTGATGCATCGTCCATGGTGACCGGGCATGTGCTGACGGTCGACGGGGGGTACACGGCTCAATGACCCGCGACCTTCGCTCGATCCACCGCACGATGGTCCGGATTCGCGTCTTCGAAGGCCGGGTACAGCAGTTGTTTCTCGAACGCAAGCTCCCGGGCTTCGTCCACGTCTACACGGGCCAGGAGGCAGTTGCAGTGGGGGTGTGCGCTGCCCTGCGCCCCGATGACTACATCACGTCGACACACCGGGGACACGGGCACGCGATCGCGAAAGGCGTTGGTCTCGATCGGCTCATGGCCGAGCTGTACGGGAAGGAGACGGGCGTGTGCCGCGGGAGGGGCGGCTCGATGCATGTCGCAGACTTCGGGCTCGGGATGCTCGGGGCGAACGGGATCGTGGCAGCGGGTTGTGGCCTCGCCACCGGGGCGGGTCTTTCCGCTCTCTACCGAGGCTCCGGCCAGGTGGCCGTGTGCTTCTTCGGCGAGGGAGGCGTCAACAAGGGCATGTTCCACGAGGCCGCCAACTTCGCGACGGTCAAGCGGCTTCCGGTGATCTTCGCCTGCGAGAACAATCGCTTCGCGCAGTACACCGGCTTCGAGCGGACGACCTCCGTGGCGGATCTCGCTCGGCGTGCCGACGGCTATGGGATGCCAGGTGTGACCGTCGACGGCAACGACGTGATCGCCGTCCTCCAGGCAGCATCGGATGCCGTCCAGGCAGCGCGCGGCGGTGACGGCCCGACGTTCCTCAACCTCGAGACGTACCGTTTTGGCGGGCATTTCGTCGGGGACGCCGAGGAGTACCGGACGGAGAACCAGGTGAACGCGTGGCTCGAGCGCGACCCGATTCCACGGCTCGAAGCGCACCTGCGCTCCGACGACACGCTCGACAGCGGTGCCCGTGACGACGTCTGGAGCGACGCGGCCCTCGAGGTCGAGGAGGCGGAGCGGTTCGCCGAGGAGAGTCCGTATCCGGATCCGGCCGCTGCGCTCGAGGGGATTCTGGATCGGCGGTGAGTCGCCAGATCTCCTTCGGCCAGGCGACGCTCGAGGCGATGCAGTATGCGATGCGCCGCGACGACCGGGTCATCGTCATCGGTGAGGACATCGGCTGGGGCGGAAGCTTCGGCCAGTTCCGCGGGCTCCTCGACGAGTTCGGGCCGCAGCGGGTGGTGGACATGCCGATCTCCGAGGCGATCATCGTCGCGGCGAGCGTCGGCGCGGCGGTCACCGGATTGCGACCCGTTGCCTCGATGAGCTTCGTCGAGTTCACCATGGGCGCGATGGACGAGATCGTGAACCAGGCGGCGAAGCTGCGATTCATGTTCGGGGATCAGGTGACCGTCCCGATGGTTCTCCGCGCATCAGACGGAACGTTGCGATCATCGGCAGCGCAGCACTCCGAGAGCCTCGAGGCTCTCTTTGCGCACATCCCGGGTCTCAAGGTCGTCGCTCCCTCCGCGCCGGCGGACGCGAAGGGCCTGCTCGCCGCTGCGATCGCGGACGACGATCCGGTCGTCTTCCTCGAGAACAAGAAGATCGGATCGATGCGAGGAGACGTTCCCGAAGGCGAATATCAGGTTCCGCTCGGCCGAGCCGAGATCCGGCGGCCCGGGAACGACGTGACCGTCGTCGCGTACTCGATCATGGCGATCCACGGAGAACGCGCCGCACGGCAGCTCGCAGACGAGCACGAGATCGAGGTCGAGCTGGTCGACCTCCGAACGCTTGTTCCGCTCGACATCGAGACGATCGCCGACTCGGTGCGGCGAACCCGGCGAGCCGTCGTCTGCCACGAGGCCTGGGTGTCCGGCGGGTATGGCGCCGAGATCGCCGCTCGCATCACCGAGGAGCTCTTCGACGAGCTCGAGGCTCCGGTCACGCGTGTCGGTGCCCGGCCGACCCACATTCCCTTCAGCCCGCCGCTCGAGCGTGCCGTCGTCCCTCAGCACGAGGAGATCGTCGATGCCGTCTTGCGGGTGGTCGCGCATCGGCGACAGGCCGTCTAGACAGAGGAGGTTCGTTGTGGACGACGACGTACAGCAGGCGATCGAGAAGCGGAAGTGGTACGACGCATCGGGGTCAGGTCCGCTCTCCCAGGGCGAGCTCGAGGAGTTCCTGTCCGGGCGGTGGCTGATCAAGATCGCGGTCGTCAAGGAGGACGGGTGGCCCGCAGTTGTCCCGGTCTGGTACCACTGGGACGGCGAATGCTTCTACGCGGTCGGCCGCAAGCGGTCGGCGTGGGTTCACGACCTGATCCGGGAGCCGCGGTGCGCGATCTGCATCGAGGAGAAGGAGATCCCGCCCGACGGGGGGAACCGGAAGGTGATCGCCCAATGCGTGGCCGAGGTCGTCGAAGGGCCGGTCACGGCTGAGGGATCGCAATGGGTGGACGTCGCGAACGAGATGGCGCTGCGCTACGTCGGCCCGGACGGGCCCGCTGCACTCGCCCGTTCGTACGAATGGGAGCGCTACCTGGTCAAACTCGTGCCGCGCGACGGGAAGCTCACGACCTTCCAGGGTGTCGACTGGCACCGACGCTACTTCGATCCCGGGCAGCGACCTGATCTCGAGGCGAAGGCGGGAGAACCGGGCGGCTCGTGAAGACCTTCGCCGCACGCGCGGTTGCCGCTCGGCGCTCGACGATCCGCGAGATCTTCGACGCCGCGAACCGACGGCCCGATGCCATCCGACTCGAGATCGGGGAGCCGAGCTTCCGCACCCCGGACCACATCGTCGACGGGGCGGTCGAGGCGGCGCGCGCGGGGTTCACGGGCTATACGCCGAACGGCGGCCTGGTGAGCCTTCGCGAGCTGCTTGCGGCCAAGCTCGCTGCGGTTGACAGGTACGACGTCGATGCGGATCGGATCGTCGTGACGCCCGGCGCGATGAACGCGCTCTTCTCCATCTACCTCGCGCTGCTCGAGCCGGGGGACGAGGTCCTCCTGCCGACGCCCGGGTTCCCGAACATGGACGAGATGGTGAAGCTCCTGGGCGGGGTTCCGGTCTTCTACGAGCTTCGAGCGTCGGAGGGCTACCTTCCGGATATCGAGCGGCTCGAGGCGCTGGTGACTCCGAGGACGAAGGCGTTGTTCGCGAACAGCCCGAGCAATCCGACGGGGGCCGTCTTCCCCGCCGGGCTGGTCGCCGAGCTCGTGGCGCTCGCGCGACGCGGCGACTTCTACCTGATCTCGGACGAGGTCTACGATGAGATGATCCTCGACGGTGGCGTTGCCCACACCGCCGCCGCACGCTTCGACGAGGACGGGAGGGTCATCTCGGTTTACAGCTTCTCCAAGATCTACGCGATGACGGGGTGGAGACTCGGCTACTGCGTCGCGTCCCCGGCGCTTGCAGACCTGCTCCGCAAGCTGCAGGAGCCGGAGGTCTCGTGCCCGAGCGTCATCTCGCAGAAGGCCGCCGAGGCCGCTCTCCGCGGGCCGACGGCGGTCGTCGACGAGATGCGCGATGCGTACCGAGAGCGGCGCGATCGCGCCTGGGAGACGATCGAGAGCCGGGCGATGAGCGCCTTCAGGACGCAGGGCACCTTCTACATGCTTGTAGATGTCTCGGCTGCCGGCTTGAGCTCGATGGACTTCGCTCTTCGGCTTCTCGACGAGGGCGGCGTCGCCGTGGCGCCCGGGAGCGTCTTCGGCCCTGCCGGCGAGGGCTCGGTGCGGATCTCGCTCGCCCTCGAGGCACCCGTCGTCTGCGAGGGGATCGCGCGGATCTCGCACATGGTCGACGCGCTCGCAGCCGCTCGCCCGTGATCGCCGTCGACCGGCTGCTCTCGACACTCGCCGGCGTGGAGTCCGAGCTGATCGAGTTCACCCGTGAGCTGATCGCGACTCCGAGCGTCAACCCACCCGGTGACGAGCGTGCCGTCGCGGCGGTCGTGCGATCACGCCTTGCGGCACTCGGGGTCGACGACGTTCGGGAAGTCTGGGCGGAAGAGAGCCGCCCCAACGTGATCGCCAGGGTGGATGGGCGTGCTCCGGGGCCGGCGCTGATCCTCAACGGGCACCTCGACACGAAGCCCCCGGGCGATCTCGATCTGTGGGACACCGACCCCTTCGATCCGGTCGTCCGGAACGGCGAGCTCATCGGGCTCGGCTCGGGCGACATGAAGGCGGGAGTTGCCGCGATGGTCTATGCGGCCGCGGCGCTCCGGGAGATGGGCCTGCCTGCGGGGTCGCTCTCGCTCGTATTCACGGCCGATGAGGAGGCCGGATCCATCCTCGGCTCGCGGTGGCTCGCCGAATCGGAATTGCTCCTCGGGGACGCCGCGGTGATCGGTGAGCCCTGCGGGGTCGTGCGCGAGTGGGAGGCGATCGACGTGATCTCACGGGGCGCGGCCCTGTTCAGAGTTCGCGTCCGGGGCACGCAGATGCACTCGAGCATCTCGGACCGGTTCCCGGCTGTGAACGCGACTGTGATGATGTCCCGGCTGCTCGATCGGATGCACCGGGAACTGAAGGGTGCGCTTCGCTACGGCGGCCATCCCCTTGGTGGTCTCGGGCCCACCGTGAACGTCGGCGTGACGGCGCAGGCAGGCATCTACTACGGCGTGTATCCCGGCCAGGCGGAGTTCGCGTGCGACATTAGGACGCTCCCCGGAATGACGAGGGAGGACATGATCTCCTCGCTCGAGGAG
>JBBQXH010000174.1:0-5953 GCA_038209835.1 Gaiellales bacterium
GACGTGATCCTCATCGCCACTGGCTCGGAGGTGGCGCTTGCGCTGTCGGCCCGCGACGAGCTCGCGGGCGGAGGAATTCGCGCCCGCGTCGTCAGCATGCCGTGCTGGGAGCTCTTCGACCGCCAGCCGCGGGACTACCGCGATCGGGTACTTCCACCTGCCGTCCGTGCCAGGGTCGCGATCGAGGAGGCTTCGACGCTCGGTTGGGATCGGTACGTCGGCGACGGCGGTGCTGTCGTCGGGATGGGCGCCTTCGGCGCCTCGGCGCCACTCAAGCAGCTGATCACGAAGTTCGGGTTCACACCTGACGCGGTGGCGGACGTCGCGCGGCAGCGCGTCGCGGCCGAGCGACGAGACGACGGGAGGGCGGACATGAAGGCGGCCGACCAGCTTCACGAGCTGGGCCAGAGCCTCTGGCTCGACAACATCACCCGGGAGATGCTCGACTCCGGGCAGCTCCAGCGGTACATCGACGACTACGCGGTGACAGGGCTGACGTCGAATCCGTCCATCTTCGACAAGGCAATCGCCTCGGGCGGCTACGACGATGCGATCCGGGCGAACGCCTCGGGCGACGCCGACCGCGAGGCGCTGTTCTTCGATCTCGCCATCGATGACCTGCGGCGTGCGGCCGACATGTTCGGCGGTGTCCACGAGCGAACGGATGGCGTCGATGGCTGGGTCTCGCTCGAGGTCTCACCGCTCCTCGCCTACGACACGGAGAAGACGGTGGCGGCCGCGAAGGCCCTCCACGCGCAAGCTGCGCGCAGGAATCTGTTCATCAAGATCCCGGGCACCGAGCAGGGGCTGCCGGCAATCGAGGAGTCGATTGCCGCTGGCATACCCATCAACGTGACGCTTCTCTTATCAGCAGCCCACTACCGCGCGGCGGCCGAGGCGTTCATGCGTGGGGTCGAGCGCCGCATCGAGGAGGGCCTCGATCCGGCCGTAGGCTCGGTCGCGTCCGTCTTCATGTCGCGCTGGGACGTTGCGGTCGCCGACTCGGTGCCCGATCACCTGCAGGACAGGCTCGCCGTCGCCGTCGGCCTCCAGACCTACCGGGCATATCGTGAGCTGATGGCGTCCGACCGGTGGCAGCGTCTGGCGAACTCAGGTGCCCGGATGCAGCGACTGCTCTGGGCGAGCACGAGCACGAAGAACCCGAAGGCCCCGGATACGCTGTACATCCAATGCCTCGGCGCGCCGTTCACCGTCATCACGATTCCAGAGGCCACGTTACGGGCCTTCTACGACCACGGGCACGTGGGGGAGCCGATGCCCTCCGACGGCGGCGATGCCGATGCGACCCTCGCGGAGTTCGCGACGGCGGGCGTCGACGTCGAGGCCCTCGCGGCTCGCCTGCAGGCAGAGGGTGCGAAGGGGTTCGTCGACTCCTGGGACGACCTGACGGCCCTGATCGAGAAGCAGACGGTGGCGCTGACGGCCTAGTACGGGAGCCAGGGGTCGTGCCAGCCGCCGAGGTGGGCGACGATCTCGTCGGCCTCGGGAGGCCCCCAGGTGCCGGTCTGGTAGACGTCGACCGGGGGAGGTGAGTCGAGGAGCGGCTGCATCACTCGCCAGGTCTCCTCGACCGCATCCTGCCGAGCGAAATGGCTCCGATCACCGAGCATCGCAGCGTGCAGCAGCTCCTCGTAGGGCGTCGGCCCCTCGCCACCCTCCTCGGCGAAGTCCATGTCCAGGTGAATCGACCGGAGCGCCTGCGCGTCCGCCTGCTTGGCCAGCATCCGGAACCTTGCCCCGGGTCGCGGCCCGATCCGGAGAACGAGCTGGTTCGGCTCGGGGCGATGGGCCTTGCGGGCCGCGAAGCCGAGCCGGGGTGGATGATGGAAGACGATCCGCACCTCGGTCACCGTGACCGGGAGCGCCTTGCCGGCCCGGATGACGAACGGGACTCCCGACCAGCGCCAGTTCTCGACCTCGAGCCGCATGGCGCAGAACGTCTCCGTCTGGGAGGCGGCCGCGACGCCTGGGACATCGAGGTACCCGTCGTACTGGCCCCGGACGTAGTGCGCGGGCTCGGCCTCGGGCATTGCCATGAACACGTCGCGCTTGCGATCGTTGACGACGTCGACGCCTCGCCCGATCGGCGGCTCCATCGCCACCATGCTGAGCACTTGCAGCAGATGGTTCTGAACGACGTCGCGCATCGCCCCCACCGGGTCGTAGAAGTGGCCGCGATCGGCGACGTCGAAGTCCTCGGCCATCGTGATCTGCACGGACGAGATGTAACGGCGGTTCCAGACGGGCTCGAGGACAGTGTTCGCGAAGCGGAGGAAGATGATGTCCTCGACGGACATCTTTCCCAGGAAGTGGTCGATCCGGAAGAGCTGCGACTCGTCGATGAGAGCGTGCAGCGAGTCGTTCAGCTCCCGCGCCGAGGCGAGATCGTGTCCGAACGGCTTCTCGACGACGACTCGGGCGCCCTCCGTGAGCCCCGCGTCGGCGAGGCCCTTGACAACCGTGGCGAAGAGCGACGGCGGAATCTCGAGATAGAAGACGGGCATCCGAGCCCCTCCCATCGCTTCACGCAGCCGCGCGTACGTCGCGGCCTCGCCGAAGTCGCCCTGGACATAGGAGAGCCGGTCGGCGAAGCGGTCGAACGTCGCCGCGTCGAATCCCACCGAGGAGCCCTCCGCTGCGGCGCGGGCATGCTCCCGCAGATCCTCCGTCGTCCAGTCGTCGAACGCGACGCCGACAATCGGGCAGGTGAGCAGATTCCGGCGCTCGAGGCGATAGAGCGACTCGAGCGTCATCTTCTTGGCGAGGTCGCCGCTGATGCCGAAAACCGCCAGCGCGTCGGCCGGAGCGGCGCCGTCGTTCTTGCCTCGAGTCGTCACATCGCCTCCTTGGCTGTCGCGCTGATGGTGGGATACCGTGGCCCCGAAGCGTAACGAAGTCCGGGAACGGGACATCCAAGACAGAAGGAGCAGAATCGATGCCCACCGCTACTCCCATGCAGCTCGGAATGGTCGGACTCGGCCGGATGGGCGCCAACATCGTCCGCCGGCTGATCCACGACGGCCATCGATGCGTCGGCTACGACGTGAGCGCAGACGCCGTGCAGGCGCTCGCCGCCGACGGGGCGGTCGCCTCCGAGTCTCTCGCCGACTTCGCATCGAAGCTCGAGAAGCCGCGCGCGGTCTGGGTGATGGTTCCGGCCGGGGAGATAACAGATCACACGATTCGCGATCTGGCCGAGGTCCTCGAGCCCGGAGACACGATCATCGACGGAGGGAACACGCACTACCACGACGACATCCGCCATGCGAACGAGCTCCGCGAGCAGGGCATCCATCACGTCGACTGCGGGACGAGCGGCGGCGTGTGGGGCCTCGATCGAGGCTACTGCCTGATGATCGGTGGCGAGCAGGACGTCGTCGAGAGGCTCTCCCCGATCTTCGCGTCGATCGCTCCGGGCGTCGACTCCGCTCCACGGACACCAGGACGAAGCGGAGACCCGACCCCATCCGAGCAGGGGTACCTCCACTGCGGCCGGAACGGGGCGGGGCACTTCGTCAAGATGGTGCACAACGGCATCGAGTACGGGCTCATGGCCGCCTACGCGGAGGGCCTGAACATCCTGCGCAACGCCGACGCAGGGAAGCGGACGCGCGAGGCCGATGCCGAGACCACGCCTCTCGAGCACCCCGAGCTCTACCAGTACGAGATCGACACCACCGAGGTGGCCGAGGTGTGGCGTCGCGGTAGCGTGGTCGGGTCGTGGCTGCTCGACCTGACGGCAGAGGCGCTCCTCGCCTCGCCCCAGCTCAGCGAGTTCAGCGGCCGCGTTTCCGACTCCGGTGAGGGGCGCTGGACATCGATGGCCGCGATCGACGAGGGCGTTCCTGCTCCCGTCCTGACGGCGGCCCTCTACTCGCGCTTCAGCTCACGCGGGCTCGACGACTTCGCCGATCGCGTGCTGTCCGCAATGCGCAAGGAGTTCGGCGGCCACGACGAGAAGCCGGCTTCGTGACCGAGCCGGCGATCGAGATCCTGCCGGATGCCGAAGCCGTCGCGACGAGCGCCGCGGCGCTCGTCGCAGAGCACGCCAGAGCCGCCGTCGCCGCGACCGGACGATTCACCTTCGCCGTCAGCGGTGGCCACACCCCCTGGGCGATGTTCGCGAAGCTCGCGGCGGAGGACGTCCCGTGGAAGGAGACCGCCATTTACCAGGTCGACGAGCGCGTCGCTCCGGCGGGCGACCCGGACAGGAACCTCACTCATCTCCTGGAGAGCCTCCCCTCCGGCGCAGAGTCCGAGATCCACGCGATGCCGGTCGAGGAGGATGACGTCGTCGCGGCCGCCGCCGAGTATGCCGGGTCGCTGCCTCGGAGCTTCGATCTCGTCCACCTCGGGCTCGGCCCTGACGGCCACACCGCATCGCTCGTGCCCGGCGATCCCGTGCTCGAAGTCACCGACCGGGACGTGGCCCTCACGGGCGTCTACATGGGCCGCCGGCGCATGACGCTGACCTATCCCACGCTCGACCGCGCGGCCCAGATCCTCTGGCTCGTCACCGGAGCGGACAAGGTCGACGCTCTCCGCCGCCTCCGAGCAGGCGACGTGTCCGTCCCGGCCGGGCGGGTCGAGTCGGCGCGGGCATTGATCGTCGCTGACGCTGCAGCTGCCGGTGAGAGCTAGGCCCCGCGCGAGTCGGCGACGGCCTCGAGGCGCGAGCGGAGATCCTCCGAGTCGCCCACGAGGTCGTCGAGCGCCGGCAGCTCGGAGAGGCTCGTCAGTCCGAAGACGCGCTCGAAAAGCGGCGTGGTGGTGTACCGGATCGCGCCGCCCTCGACCTCTCGTCCGGCCTCGGCGACGAGACCGCGATCCGCGAGGCTGGCGACGGCCGAGTCCGACGCGACGCCACGAATCCGGGCGATCTCGGGTCGGCTGACCGGACCGACGTACGCGACGATCGCGAGCGTCTCGAGCGCGGCCTGTGAGAGACCCCGCTGGACGGGCCGGTCGACCAGGCGGCCGCACGCTTCCGCCGCGTCACGCGATGCCCTGAACGCGTAGCCCTCGGCGACCTGCTCGAGGACGATCCCGCTCCGTCCCTCGCGGTAGCGGCTGGACAGGATCCCGATCGCCGTCTCGACTCGCTCGGGGTCCTCGACGCACGCCTGCGCGAGATCGTCGATCGAGAGCGGGCGGGGCGTGATGACGAGCAGCGCCTCGAGTGTCCGGGCAACCCGGTCGACCGGGTTGTCGACGAGGTAGAGCTGGCGGGGTCCGCCTGCCGGATCGACGCCCAGTATTCCCATGCCGTTGCTTTCGTCCATGTCTCGTCCTCTCCTGCCCGGGCAGCCTATCCAGACCGTCGGAGCGCAAGGAGCGAAGCGCCGCGCAGCGGGCGCCGAAGGCGACCGCGAAGGTTCAGGCCGCGAAGCGGCCGTATCCGGCTCGAAGGGCTCGATACCACCGAAGTCATCCGACCGTAGCCAGACGGCCGGCACCTCGATCGGCCGCCACGGTGATCGGCTCGAATGGGGCCGTCTGTGTCAGCCGGATCTCGCCCGCCTTGCGCAACTCGAGCAGCGCCAGGAAGGCGACCGCCTGCTCGACCCGGGACATCCCGTCGACCTCCTCGTCGAAGACGAACTGCCTGCGGCGCGCGAGCGCAGTGCGGAACCGGTCGATGAAGAGCGAGACGGGCGGGAAGCGGAGCGCGAGATGCGTCAGCGACGGCGAGGGCGGAGCCGTCGCGAGCGAGCGGATCGCGGCGGCGAGCACCTCGGGCTCCTGGCGCAGGAGCGGTCGCTCCGGGATCGGTGCGAGCGGCGCAGGCCCGAGCCGGAAGAACCTGTCCGCCTCGGCTTCGAGGCGATCCTCGAGCCATCCGGCGCCGGCCTTGATGCGGCGATACTCGGCGAGTCGCTCGGCGAGCTCGGCAGCGGCCGCCTCGGAATCGAGATCCTCGAGCTCCGCCTCA
>JBBQXH010000175.1:0-5906 GCA_038209835.1 Gaiellales bacterium
ACCCGAGGAAGCCGCATGCCTGTGCCGGTGCGGTCTCGGGGCGAGCGGTGCCGTCGTCCCAACGAGCCCCGCTCCCGCGCCTGTCCCGGGCCTGCGCCGCGCCCCGACTCGCTGCGATCTCGAGCTCGTCGCATTCCCCGACGCCCGGGTGACGGACAAGACCTCCGTCGGGCGGTCGCGCGGCGCAGACGGGCTTGACGACCTCACGGTGTCTGGAGCAAGGGTCACGACCGATCCGGCTTCCGCCACCGCGCCGACCTCGTCACCGGGGACGATAGACGCCTCGGGTT
Source organism: Gaiellales bacterium (assembly GCA_038209835.1). Taxonomy (GTDB): domain Bacteria; phylum Actinomycetota; class Thermoleophilia; order Gaiellales; family Gaiellaceae; genus JBBQXH01. The sequence continues at coordinate 291 of JBBQXH010000175.1, forward strand.
CAGGGGAACCTGCATCATCCCGATCAGGCTCGTTCGCGCCGTCGCCGCCCACGACACCCGGGGACACGGGCTCCGAGTCCGGAGGGGACGATTCCGATTCGGATCCGTCGATCGAGGTCGAGATCTCTTCAGGCTGGGGCACATCGCCGGCGGGCGCTGGGAGCAGGGTCAGCGGATCGATGTATCCGTTCCGGTCTGATGCGATTCGCACGCCAAGGTGAACGTGCGCCTCGACGACGTCGACCTCCTGACTTTCGCCGACGGCGCCGAGAGCGTCTCCCTCGGTGACCGCGGCGCCTCGCGCGACGTCGAGCTCGACGAGTTGTTGGAGCGTGACCGCGTACCCATCTGTGGTCTGAATCGTGATCGTCCGCCCGCCCCCCGGAACCGAACCGGCGAAGCTGACAGATCCTCCGATCGGAGCTCTGACCGTCGTGCCGGGCGCGGCACCGATGTCAATTCCCCGATGGCGTCCCCCCTCGTACGGATCGTCGCCGAGAGAGAACGGCTGCAGTACCGGCCCATCGACGGGCCAGGTCCAGGCGAGCGCGGGCACAGCGCCGACCAGGAACGCGATGACGACCGGGAGCAGAAGCATGAGCCGTGCCATGTCTGACCTCCCTGTTGTCTCTGTTGACGACAGTCAGGATAGCGCGCAGGCCATGCTGTTGTCAAGAATGGCTACAGCGACTCGCGATAGAGGCGGTTTGGCGCGATGCCCGACAGCTCGCCGACGAGATGGGCAGCTCTGCGGCGCGCAACCCCTGCGACCACGAGCTCCCTGACGGCGGCGATCGCGGTGCCCGGCGCGCCGGGCGCGCGAGATGGTGCGTCGAGGACGATAGTGATCTCCCCCGTGGGGGGCTCCGAGAACCTCTCGGCGATCTCGTCCACGCGTCCGCGGATCACTTCTTCGAAGCGTTTCGTCAGCTCTCGGCACACCGCGACTCGGCGGCTCGGATCCACCGTTGCGAGACTCCCGAGCGACGCCCTCAATCGGTTCGGAGACTCGAAGGCGACGGCCGGCCAGCGCCACCGCGACAGCTCCCGCCAGAGCGAGGCTCGAGCCGGCTCCGTCCGCGGGAGATACCCGACGAACGTGAAGCGCGAGGCAGCGAAACCGCTCAGAACCAGCGCCGTCTCGACGGCCGAGGGGCCCGGGAGCACCGTCACCGGCAGGTTGCCCGAGATCGCCGCCTCGATCAGACGCCCGCCGGGATCGTTGACCCCCGGAAGGCCGGCGTCACTCACGAGCGCCACGCGCTGCCCCGCCTCGAGCAGTCGCATCACCTCCGCGGTTCTTCGAGCCTCCGAGTGGCGCTCGTAGCTGCGAACCCGCGCGTCGATCCCGTGGCGGTCGAGCAGGACTCGCGTCCGGCGGGTGTCCTCACAGAGCACGAGATCAGCCTCACGGAGCTCGTCGAGCACCCGCAGCGTGACATCGGCCAGGTTCCCAATCGGTGTCGCGCAGACCGCCAGGGGCACCGCGAAGGCGCTACCAGAGCCAGGTATCGACGGGTGTCGCCATGGACTCTGGCTACCATAGCCCTTCGCCGTGCCAAGTAACGACAAGCCGTATCGGGTCTATCGAGGAGGGCGATCCCGAGGCCCGATCAAGCCGCTCCCTCCCCCAACGGAGACCGAGCGGTCGGGTCGTGACTCGCGCGGCGATCGTCGATCCGGTGCGGAGCTCGCCGATCGACGCGCCCCGGGAAACGGTCAACCGCCGACCTACCCCGCACCACGCGTCGAGCCTGAGGTCGAGCCGGGACGGAGGCGAGAGCGCCCGCCCCGACCACCGCGCACGCGTCGCCGTGCCATCAAGTGGATCCTCGGCATCGCCCTGGGGCTGCTCCTCCTGATCGTCGCCTGGGGTGCAGCCGGGTATTTCTCGCTGCGCCACGGTGTCGCCCAGGCGAACGACCGGCTCCCGAAGAGCGCCTCGGCGGCGCTGACCCCGCAGAACGGTTCGCTCCTCTCGAACCCGACGAACATCCTCCTCCTCGGCTCGGACAGCGGTCCCGGTCGCGATGGCCCCGGACGGTCGGACTCGATCGTGCTCGTCCATACGAATCCCGACAAGCACACGATCTCGATGCTGTCGATCCCACGCGACCTCAGGGTCGACATCCCGGGACAGGGGCCCGACAAGATCAACGCTGCGTACGCGTACGGCGGCGCGGCGCTGACGATCCGCACGGTCGAGAAGCTCACCGGGCTGCCCGTGAACCACGTCGTGATCGTCGACTTCTCGGCGTTCGCCGAGCTGATCGACGCGCTCGGCGGGGTGACCATCGACATCCCGCAGCGAATCGTCTCGAACCGCTTCGACTGCCCGTACAAGACGGTCGCGCAGTGCGATCGCTGGCCGGGCTGGCAGTTCCGCAAGGGAACGCAGACCCTCGACGGGCAACGGGCGCTGATCTACTCCCGGATCCGCGAGAACACCCTCGACCCGAGCGAGACGGACGTGACCCGAGGCCGTCGCCAGCAGCAGGTGGTGTCGGCCATGACCGGCAAGCTCGTCGGGTTCCACGGCTTCCTCCGGCTCCCGTTCATCGGCGCAGACGTGGCCAAGCCCCTCGCCACGGATCTGACAACCGGAGAGCTGATGCGGCTCTCGTGGGTCAAGTTCCGGGCCTCGACGACGTTACGATGCCATCTCGGTGGCGACCCGCAGGACATCGGCGGCGTCTTCTATCTCGTCGGCAGCGAGGACAACGTCTCGGTCATCGGCATGATCACCGGGACGACCGCACCTCAGCCGCCGCGTCCGGGGAGCCCCTTCGCCGCCGGCTGCGAGGTCTCGGGCTGACGCAAGGCGCGGAGCGCCGCGCAGTGGACGGCGGTAGCCGGCCACGAAGGGCCGTCGAGCCCGGCAGGGCTCGACACAACGGCCGCGACCCCGTTTTCAGCCGTGGCGTAGCCACCGTGTATCGCGCTCGCTCGAGAGACTACTTCGACGTCGAGCTGTCCGAAGAGGACGATCCTGATCCCTCGGACGAAGACGAACCCGACCCGTCAGACTTCGAGCTCTCGCCGGCAGGCGCCTTCGCGTCCTCTTTCTTCTTCGGCTCGGACGACCCGCCGCCCTCGCCGCCTTCCGTTGTGGTCTCGCGCTTCGAGCCGGCGCCGTAGTCCGTGCTGTAGAAGCCCGAGCCCTTGAAGTGCACGGCGGGCGCGTAGAGCACGCGCTCGACCGGACTCGCCCCGCAGACCTCGCACGCATCGGGTGGTGCGTCGCTCATCCGCTGGAAGAGCTCGAACGTGTGGCCGTTCGCGCAGCGATAGTCGTACGTCGGCATGGCCCGCGACGAATCGTATCAGCAGCCTCTTCGGACACTGGCACTCTCGACCCGCAAGTGCCAACTCTCCAGGCGCGAATCCGCTGATACTCTCATCGAGTGCCGCCTGCCGACACACGCGACGACATCTCGTTGCGCTCCTTCCGGCTGGGAATCGGCCTCGCCACTGGCGCTGTTGCCGCGTTCCTGCTCGTCCAACTGAACGCCTGGCCGCCGCACGAGGACGAGACGCTCGCGCTCTTCGTCGGCCATAAACCGCTCGGGCAGCTCTACCACACCGTGCTCGACCAGCGCGGTGGGGCGCCACTGCATTTCCTGATCACGCACCTCGTCACGGCGATCTCGCCCACGCTCACCGCACTCAGACTCATCTCCGTCGTCTTCGCCGTCGCGAGTATCCCCGTCATAGGCCTCGTCCTCGCGAGACTTGCCGACCGCCGCACGGCTCTCGTTGCGACCGTGATCGGGGCGGCCAGCTGGGTGACCTTGTTCCACGGCATCTACGGTCGGATGTACAGCCTCTTTCTGTTCGCGAGCGCCTTGTCGTTTCTCGCGCTCCTGCGTGCGATGCGCGACAACCGCTGGCTCTCGTGGGGTCTCTGGGGAGTCGCGATCCTCGCCACGCTCGCCTCCCATCAGTACGGTGCGTTCGTCCTCGCGATCCAGGCGGGGTACGTGCTCTTCACGCGGCTAAGACGCGAGGTATCCCTCCGACCCGGCGCGTGGGTGCTGCTCGCCGTCGTCGTCGCAGCCCTCCCGCTCTGGCACTCGAACCTCGTCCTCGCCTCACGGTTCGACGTGGGCATCGGCGGCGGCGGATCGCAGTTGGGAGGCCCCCTGCCCGTCCTCGAGTATCTCCGTGCCGCCCTGGGAGACTTCGTCGCGGGGTGGACCGAGCTGTTCGTCGTCGTCGCGGCCGTCGCGGTGTTCGGGCTCGTCGTCCTCTACCGCCGGCGCCTGCCCACGTTCGTGCTCTGCCTCCTCGTCTTCGCGGTTCCGGTAGTCGGGCTCACGCTCGCTCGGGTCGGCGGCAGCGTCAACGCTCCCGAGACCCGTCATCTGATCTTCGCGCTTCCGTTCTTCGCCCTCATGGTCGCGGCAGGGCTCGTCGACCTCGTGGCTCGGGCCGGGGAGCGGGCGCCCGCGGTGCTCGCGCTGTCCGTCGCCGGTCTCGTCGCGGCCGAGCTGGCCTGGGGCTGGGCCTCGACGCCGACGCTGTACGCGGGGGAGCCTGTCAAGCGCCAGCAGGCACGGGAGGAGGCCGAGGCGTGGCTCGCGAGCACGAGCCGGCCGAATGACGTCTTCTTCGGCTACGACCCGCTCTATCTCGGCGCTCGCGAGCGCGGCGCGGACATCGGCAACATCATCGTGCCGCGTGCCGACCCGAACCTCGCGCTGAAGGCCCTCACGTCGCAGCGTGAGCCGCTGGGACGCGGAGTCTGGGTTCTCGATGCGAGCGACGGGAGCCGGATCGTCTCGAATACCTCGCCCCGTCTCGAGATCACCGACCGCTCTCCCGGCGCCGCGTTCGAGACGAGAACGTTCGGGCCATTCCTCATCATCAGGACAATCAAGCCGACGGTCACCCCATTCGACTTCCTGTGGGACACGGTGGCGGTGCAGCGCATGGGCTACTGGGATCTCGACGTTGCCACGGCCGCCGTGAACGAGAACACGGCACAGACCGCCCTCCGCGAGCTCGAGACGCGGCAAGAAGGCACGGCGTTACGGGTAACTACAGGAGGGCAATGAAGTCGCGCATGCGCTCGAGCGCGAGCTGCAGGTTCTCGATCGAGTTCGCGTACGAGAGCCGGAGATTCGACTCGCCGACCTGGCCGAACGCGGTGCCGGCGAGAACGGCCACGCCTGCCTCCTCGAGGAGCCGTGTCGCGAGCTCGTCGGCAGGGATGGGAACACCGCCAACATTCGGGAACACGTAGAACGCGCCGAGCGGCGTCCTGCACGACACCCCGGGAAGGCTGTTCAGCCCTTCCACGACGACATCCCGCCGGAGCCGGAACTCCGCGACCATCGCCTCCGGCTCGTCCTGCGGGCCTGTCAACGCGGCGATGCCCGCGTGCTGGACGAACGGCGGGACGCACGAGGTCGAGTTGACGAAGAACCGGACGAGCGGGTCGACGAGCGCGCCCGGAACTGCCGCAAACCCGCACCGCCACCCGGTCATCGCGTAGGTCTTCGAGAGGCCGTCGAGGAGGATCGTCCGCTCGAGCAGACCGGCGAAGCTCGCGATGCTCGCGAACTCGCCCTCGTACAGCATCCGCGAGTACACCTCGTCGGAGAGCACCCACGC
>JBBQXH010000176.1:0-5901 GCA_038209835.1 Gaiellales bacterium
TCGGTGCGCGGTGGCTTGCGGAGGAGGGCCTGCTCCAGGCCGACGCCTGTGTCATCGGCGAGCCGTCCGGGATCAGCGATGACTGGGGCGCGATCCGGCTGGTGTCGCGGGGCTCGGCGATCTTCACGATCCGTGTTCGCGGAACGCAGATGCATTCGAGCCTCTCGGATCAACTCGACTCGGTCAACGCGAGCGTTCAGATGGCGCGTCTGATGAGCGCGATGGACGGTGAGGGCTTCTCCCTGCTCACATACGAGCCGCACCCGCTGATCGCGCATCCGACACTCAACGTCGGCCTGACGGCGGCGAGCGGGATCGGATACGGGATTCTGTCGGGAGACGCGGAGTTCCTCTCCGACGTCAGGGCGCTACCCGGAATGACGAGGGAAGGAATCGAAGCCGATCTCCTCGCCTTCCTGGAGCGAGCCCGTGCGGCCGACTCGAAACTCGATGCGGAGCTCGACTTCGACCACTGGACGCCGCCCTGTGAGATCCCGTCGGTCCATCCCCTGGTCGAGGCGCTCGTCGAGTCGGCCGGGCTCGTCCTCGGCAAGCGGCCGCCCTGCGCAGGGTTTCCGGGCGGCACCGACGCACCGTACTTTCAGCTCATCGCGGGGATTCCCACCGTGCCGTCCTTCGGCCCGGGCCTCCTCACGGTCGCCCACACCCCGAACGAGTCCATTCGCGTCGAGTCGATCATCCAAGCGGCCCGGATCTACGCCCATGCGTCGGTGAGGTTCCTCGGTGGCTAGCGCAGCGGTGAACGGCGTCCAGCTGTGGTACGAGCTCTCCGGGGCGGGACCGCACCTCGTGCAGATCGGTGGCGCGGTGAGCGCGCACGAGGGCTATTCGACCGTCACGGCGGCGATGGCCGAGCACTTCACCGTCCTCGACTACGACCACCGAGGCTACGGGCACAGCGACCGACCAGGTCAGCGTTACACGATGGACACGTGGGCCGATGACCTCGCGGCGCTCCTTACGGAGGCGGGCATCGAACGCACGCACGTCCATGGGGGCTCGATGGGAGGTTTCATCGCGACGCGGTTCGCGGCGAAGTATCCAGACCGCGTCGACCGCCTCGTGATCAGCGGTGCCGTGGCGAAGTGCGACCAGATGGCACGAACCCAGCTCGAGATCTGGAAGGCCGTTGCGCGCGCGTACGGCACCGATTCGGATGAGCTTGCGCGCGAGCTCTCGACGAAGGCGTTCTCGCGGTCATACCTCGATGCGGCTTTCGGTCTCGATCAGCTCGCAGAGACGCGGGCGGTCGTTGCGCGGAACGTCTCCGTCGACGTCTTCTGCGACGCGTGTGACGCCATGATCGAGACCGATGTGACGGAGCTTCTGGGGAAGATCACTGCACCGACGCTGCTGCTCTGCGGCTCGGAGGACTGCCTGACTCCTCTCGACTGCGGACCGGGGGGTGTGGGAATGAGGCTCATGGCCGACCTGATCCCCGACGCCCAGCTCCTCGTTTTCGCAGGGTGTGGGCACGGGAACCTCGTGGAGCGGCCAGATGAGTCCGTCAATGCGATCGTCGCCCACCTACTCGGAGGTGATTCGTGATCCTTCGCGAGGCATTCGACTACGAGTTCTCGCGGCTCGACCCGACCGGCCCGCATATCGATCCACCGCATGTTGCCGTCTACGAGCTGCTCATGGTGAAGGACGCGAGCTCCCGCGCCCAACCCGGTCTCGCCTCGTCCTGGGAGGTGAGCCCGGACGGCCTCGAGTGGAGCGTCAAGATCCGCGCAGGCGCCCGTTTTCATTCGGGAGCCGTGTGCGACGCGAGGGCCGTCCTCGGCCCGCTCGAACATCTTCGGTGGGAGTTCCCATCCGGCCAGCTCTGGTACTGGGATCCCGTGGATTCCGTGGCAGCCGAGGGCGAGGACACGCTGGTGTTCAGGCTGCACTATCCGTACGAGAGGCTTCCCTCGCTCCTCTGGGGTACGCACAGCACGATCTACAACGAGGCGCTCCGTGCGCGCGAGCCTGAGAAGTTCGGTTTCGAGTTCGCGGACGGCACAGGCCCGTTCAGGTTCGAGTCATGGTCGCCGGACCGAATTTCGGTTGAGCGTTTCGATGGATACGACGGGCCGAGGGTACGGCTGGACGGAATCGAGTGGGTGTCGATCCTCGACGAACAGGGTCGGCTCGATGCGCTCGAGCGCGGCGATGTGCATGTTCTTCACGGGCCACCGCTCGGCGAGGTCGACCGCCTCCGAGAGGACGACCGATTCGAGGTCGTCGAGTTCCCACAGGCCTCCACCTTCTATCTGGGCCTCGACTGGAGCCGGTCGGATCTCGGCTTCGGTGATCTGAGGGTTCGGCAGGCGATCTCATTGGCTCTCGACAGACAGGCGCTCGTCGATGCTGCGCTCTCGGGCCGAGGCTTGCCGGTCTGGGGTCCCGTGCCTCCGGGAGACGAGTTCTACGACCCCGAGGTTGATCGTAGCCGCGGGCAGGATCTCGAGCGGGCCACCGAGCTGCTTCGGGAAGCGCGCGGAAGCGAGCCGATCACGTGCGAGTGTGTCGTCCAGGACGACGCGGCCTTCCGTCGGCTCGCTCCGATCGTCCAAGCGCAACTCGCTCAGATCGGCGTTCGGCTCGACGTGCGCTACGTCAAGCCGTTTGCGCCGTTTTACGAGGCGTGCGCGGCTGGTCCCCCGAGCTTCATCTCCAAGTGGCTCTGGCCAGACGCCATCGACGCCGTGATCGGGTTCGCGTCGACTCGGTGCGATGGTTTTCCGAACTTCCAGCACGCGTCCATCGCTGAGCTCGACGATGCCTTCAACAGCTGGCTTCGGGCCGGAACAGACGACGAGTTGCGTGCTGCGGCGAGCCTCGTGCAACGAATCGCCGCCGAACAGCTTCCGTACGTCCCGCTGGTGACGCCGAACGACGTCTGGGTTCACACGCGCCGTCTCCACGGTTTCGCCCCGTACGCCGCCGACCTCTATCCGCGGTACGGAGCAGCCTGGCTCGATGACGGCGCCTGAGAGTCGTCACCCCGCAACGCCAGTCGTGATGCGTGCCGCGCGTCTCCATCCGGGGGAGAGCAGGCTCCGGATCGAGGATGTTCCCGTGCCCGTACCGGCAGGCGATCAGGTCCTGATTCGCGTCGCCGGAGCAGGTGTCTGCCACTCGGACGTTCACATCGCCGACGGCATGTACAGAGATCAGATGCGACTTCCCGTCACGATGGGCCACGAGATCGCAGGGTTCGTCGAAGCTGTCGGGCCGGACGTCGATCTCGTCGTCGGCGATCCCGTCGTCGTCATGGTCGGCTGGGGTTGTGGACACTGTGAGTGGTGCGTTTCGGGCCACGAGCAGCTCTGCGACCGCGGCGACGAGGCGGGCGCCACCGTCGATGGAGGATTCGCCGAGTTCGTGCTGGTTCCGCACCGACGTCACCTCGTCCACCTCGGAGATCTCGATCCGACCCTGGCGACGCCATTCGGATGTGCGGCGCTCTGCTCGTACGCAGCGGTGAAGCGGGTCCAGCCGTTCCTGTCCGGTGCGTCAACGCTCGTCGTCATCGGGATTGGCGGTCTAGGCCAATACGGCGTGCAGTTCGCTCGCCGGCTCACTGGTGCGACGATCGTGGCGGTGGATCTCGATCCGAGACGCCTCGACCTCGCTCGCGAGCTCGGAGCGGATCACGGTGTCGTGATGGATCCCCAGACACCCGAAGCGATCCTTGCTCTCGGCTCGGGCCGAGGCGCACATGCGGTCATCGACTTCGTAGGGACAGACGAGACGCTCGCGCTCGCCACGGAGGTCGTCGGACGGAGAGGAGTCGTGGCTCTCCTCGGGCTGGCAGGCGGTTCCGTGCCGTTCGGATTTACTGCGCTCGCGCCCGAGGCCGTGCTCACGACGGTGGTCGCCGGGACCGTGCGAGACCTCCAGGAGGTGGTCGAGCTTGCACGTTCCGGATTGGTGGGCTCGACGCGGACGTACCCGCTCGAGAGCGTGAACGACGCGATCAACGATCTCCGGGAAGGGCGAGTCGAAGGCCGCGCCGTCGTCCTACCCAGTTTCTAGGCAGTCTGAGCGGGCGGCGTTCGCAGCCGCCCAACCGCTCGGCGCCACCTCGGGTTGGCGTGCGCCTCGGCCTCGCGGGCCTGGACATCGAAGTAGAGGAGCGTTCGGCCGACGACGACGTAGGGCAGGAGCAGGGCGAAGATGACTGATCCGATCACGTCGATCCAGACCGGTGGGAGCGTCGTGAACACGAGCGCGACGGCGATGACGGGCCCGGTCACCTGCCAGATGACCCAGAGGATCAGGGCAACGAGCGCGGTATGCCACCAGCGTCCTCGAATCACTCGGGTGCTCTGGCGGAACGCGTCGCGGATCGAGCGGTTCTCGAAGATGATCTCCTGCTGGACGAACTGCCAGTCGACGAACTTCCAGATCGCGATCGGGATTCCGATGATCGTGATCGTGAGCAGAGCTATCACGAGGAGAACGAGGAGTTGTGCGAAGACGACCCGCCAGAAGCAGTGGCGAAGGGACCGGATCGAGCCGGTGAAGCCCGACTGCTCGCCGCGCTCGAGGTTGCGGACGAACGCGATCACCATTGCGCCGACCAGGGCAAACGCGATCGGCCGAGCGACCGTCTGGATCGGCAGGAGGAACTGGAAGGTGAGGCTGCCGATGTTGAAGGTAACGGTGTCGCTGTCGATGAGCCGCCTGACGAGCAGGTCGAGCGCATCGACGATCGCGATGATTGGCACGGCAGTCAGTCCGATGAGGACGAGCGTTCTCCAGTGGCGGCCGTAGAGCTGGCGCGCTGCCCGCAGGAGCTGACCGGTCTTTCGGGACTGCCGGAGCGGATCCGGGCCGGCAGGGCGCCACCTGGTCAGCTTGATCGGGGCGAGCACGAGCAGAAGGAGCGCGACTGCGAGGAGGATCGCTCCCACGAGTGTCCGCGTCGCGTAGTTGTAGTAGCTCGACAGCGTCGCCGCGACGCTACAGAAGGCGGTCGAGACCGCCGGCCCGAGCGTCGAGCCACCCGGAACCTTGGGGCTCGTGCGGCGCACGTTCTCCATCCAGGCGAAGGGCTCGAGCCACTGCGTCTTCGAGGTTGGCCCCTGCGGCCCGTTGTTGAAGCCCTTCTCCTTCTGACCCCAGCGACCCGTATACGTCAGCCACTGGTACTGGCTTCCCTTCGGTGGGTACGTCGGCACGAGCACCGACTGCACGGTCAGGCGTCGAAGCTCCGGCTGGGTGTTGTCGCAGCCGAGGCCGGAGCCGCCTTGCCCGTTTCCGATAAAGAGGGCGGATTCGAAGAAGGTCGCATGGGATCCGGCGGCGGGGTAGACGACTGGATGCGTTCCTTCCTTTTCGACCTTGTCGTCGTCCCAGTGTCCTTTCTCACCCCCACCGTGCTGGAAGAGCACGATCTCGGACGGACCCTCTACGAGCGCTGCCGCCGCCGTGTCGGCGTCGAACGTGATCTGCATGCCCTCCCAGTCGCCCTCGTGCACGTCGTTGAACTCGTTGAAGTAGTAGAAGAACCAGTACTGCACGGCGAGCCCCGAGTGGCCTTTCTGTCGGGCGATGTGGGCGTACGTCACCGCGGGTGCGTCACCGGCCTTGACGAGCCCGGCAAAATCGCGTGCGTACGTGCAGCCGGCATCGAGGGTCTTGCCGGGCAGGTCGAGGTAGTACTCCTTGCCGAGGCCTGCGATGTCAGCGGCGGCGGGAGCAGTCTTCACGACGACCGCCTTCTTGCTCCCCGGCGGGTAGCGAACGAGCTTCACCCTGGGGTTCCCGAGCACGGTGTTCACCGAGGTCGGCGCGTACTGCTCCTCGGCGATGTCGCACGGCGGGTCCTCCTGGGCGCGCAGCACGACGATCGGCGTGTAGGCCTTCACGAGTTGCTGCTCCGGG
>JBBQXH010000177.1:0-5897 GCA_038209835.1 Gaiellales bacterium
CAGGCCGACTCCGTGCCGATCGGCGACGACCAGCGTCAGCACCTCGAGCTCTCGCGCAACATCGCGGACCGCTTCAACGCTCGCTACGGGGAGACGTTCACGGTCCCGGAGGGCGTCTACCCCGAGGTCGGCGCCCGGATCATGGATCTCCAGCAGCCCGACCGCAAGATGTCGACCACGGGCGGCACCGAGCAGGGAACGGTCAAGGTGCTCGACCCGCCCGACGTCATCCGCAAGAAGTTCAAGACCGCGGTGACCGACTCCGGCCGCGACGTCCGCCAAGGCCCGGACAAGTCCGGCATCTCGAACCTGATCGAGATCATGTCGGTCGTGACGGGTGACTCGATGGAGGCCGTCGAGGCCCGGTACGACGGGGAAGGCTATGGGGCGTTCAAGGCGGACGTCGCGGAAGCCGTGATCGCGCTCCTCGAGCCCGTGCGCCTGCGCTACGACGAGCTCAGAGGCGATCCAGCCGAGCTCGAGCGACTACTCGCCCACGGCGCTGAGAAGGCGGTCGCGACCTCCCATCCGACGCTCGAGACGATCCTCGAACGGATGGGCTTCGTCGTACCCGCGAGTCCCTAAGCAGCCGTCGAGTCGAGCGCCGGGGCGGCCCAGGCCGAGGCGTACTCGAGCGCGAGGCGGCGAACCGGGACGCTCTCCCGGACACGCTCGAGGTCGATCTCGAGAGTCCGCCGGTCGCTCGGGCGAGCGAGCCCGATTCGGCAGAGCGCTGTCGCGCAGTCGTCGAGCCTGCCGCGGCGAATCGCCGTCTCCGTGAGAGCCGGATCGACGGGGCGCCCGTCGCTCCTGGCCGTCGTCACTGCACGACGGAGCGCGTCGTCGAGCTCTGCGAGCGCAACGGTTGGGCGGGTCCCGTCTGCGACGTCGACGAGGTGGCCTGCCACGACCTGGCCGCAGGTCAGCGGCGTCGTGAGCATGAGAGAACGAAGGATCGACGCCTCGACGTTCCCTGAGAGGTCGGTCAACGGCCGACCGAACGCGACGAACGCTCGCGGGCGCCGTTGCAGCGGATCGTAGGCGAGCCCGACGGGAAGTACCGACTCGGGCCGCCCGCGGCGTACGAGCATGCCAGCGCCGCCGCGCACCGGGCCGATCGCGCCGTCGGGCGACGGCCGTCCCTCCGGGAAGAGCACCAGCACCTCGCCGGATCGCACGAGCTCGATCAGATCCCTGATCTCCGCGGTCGCCTCGACCGCCCGCCGCTGCCAGGCAGCGTCGAAGATCGGGTCGGCGAGCTCGTCCCTGCGGCAGAAGCGCCACAGCAGGTCGGCGTAGGCTCCTCGCAGAGCCTCTCCGGCGGTCAGGGGCGGAGGGATGTTCGCCCGCCGCGCTCGATCCGTGAACGGAGCCAGTGTCTCCGGCGGAAGGAGTGTCTCGAGTGCAGTCTCCGCGGGAACAGCGGCGAGAGCCCGCCCGAGGCGGAGCCGCTTCGCGTCCGGGTAGGGCAAAGGATGCATGGGGAGCCGCGAGAGCACTCGGCCGACCCCGACGCCGTAGAGGGCGCGCCGCGCGAGCAGCGGCATCCGGTCGGGAAACCCCGCGAAGAAACCTGGCTCGAAAACATCTTCCCTCGCAGCGAAGTGCGGGCGGACCGAGCGACGCCGCCAGAGTCCGTATCCCAGGTAGATCGACGGGCAGACGAGCGGAACGTCGGTCTCGGCACGGTGGGTGCTAACGAGGAGGGTGCCGCGCTCGAGGCGAGATGGAACCGGCCCGATCGTCGTCACGCGAAAGACCGAGCGCGTATTGACCCACATCCCGAGCGCGATCGCGTCGTACAGCAGGTCGTAGAGCAAGGCGCCGGAGCCTAGCAGCGCGGCCGCACCGCCTCTCCCGAGGACGGGTGAGAATCGCCTCTCGCCCTCCGGATCGCCGGGCGCAGAAGTAATCTCTCGGAATGGCCGATTTCTCTCTCAAGGCCTATCTCGCCGAGCGCGACGTGGACGAGCTCGAGCTGCACGCGCGCACGGTCAACCCCCAGTTCGCGCGGCTGCTCCGAACGATCGGCTTCGATCGGCACTGGGAGCGGGCCGAGGGCACCTATCTCTACGACGACGCGGGCGACCGCTACCTCGACATGCTCGGCGGGTTCGGCATGTTCAACGTCGGCCGGAACAACCCGCGCGTCCGCGATGCGCTGATCGAGTTTCTCGAGCTCGAGACACCGGGATCCGTCCAGCTCGGCGTCTCGACGCTGCCGGCGCTCCTCGCCGACGAGCTCCTCGAGCGGTCACCGTCGTCGCTCGGCCGGGTCTTGTTCACGAACTCGGGAACCGAGGCGATCGAGGCGGCGCTGAAGCTCGGCCGTGCCGCGACCGGGCGCAGCAGGGTCCTGTTCCCCGACCACGGGTTCCACGGCCTGACGCTCGGCTCGCTGTCGGCGAACGGGAACCTCGAGTTCACGGCCCGCTTCGGTCCGCTCCTGCCCGGGTTCTCCCCCGTGCCGTTCAACGACCTCGAGGCGCTCGAGCAGCAACTCCGGCGTGAGGACGTCGCGCTCTTCCTGATCGAGCCGATTCAGGGCAAGGGCGTCGTGATGCCCGATCCGGGCTATCTCGAGGGCGCAGCAACGCTTTGCCGGCGGTACGGGACGCTCTTCTGCGTCGACGAGGTGCAGACCGGCTTCGGCCGCACAGGCCGGATGTTTGCGCTCGACCATTGGGGCCTCGAGCCGGACATCATGACCGTGGCGAAGTCGCTGTCAGGCGGGTACGTTCCGATCGGCGCCTGCCTGGTTCGGGCCGAGGTCTTCGATCGGGTCTTCAACTCCCTCGAGAACTCGGTGTCGCACGGGTCGACGTTCGCGCCGAACGACATGGCAATGGCCGCTGGCCTCGCGACGCTCCACGAGATCGATGAGCGCGGGCTTGTCGAGCACTCACAGAAGCTCGGTCAGCTGCTCCTCGAACGCACGCGCCCGCTCGTCGAGCGCTACCAGGTCGTCGTCGACGTGCGCGGGATGGGTCTCATGTGGGCGATCGAGTTCGGCGAGCCGACCAATAAGCGAACGTCGTGGAAGATGCTCGAGCGGGTTCAGCCAGGGCTCTTCGCGCAGCTCGTCGTCGTCCCGCTTTTCACCGAGCACCACATCCTGAGTCAGGTGGCCGGCCACCGGCTGAACGTCCTGAAGACGCTCCCGCCGCTGACCATCTCCGAGACCGACATCGACCACTTCGTGGGAGCCCTCGACCAGTGCCTCGCGAAGGCCGAGCGCCTGCCCACCGCGATGGTCTCCTTCGCCCTGAAGGCCGTGAGGGCGAGCCGCACGGCCCGCCCGTCACGCGCGTCGAGCGCGAGCGGCTGAAAGCTCCCAGGCGCGGCAAGCCTCGAGCTTGTTCACGCCGCCCGCACAGGCTTGGCTCGCTTTGCCCGCTCGCTGGCGAGATCGGAGGCCGCCTCGCGCTCCTTCGCGACATACCTCCCGTCGAGGATCGCGCCCCACACGAGCAGCCCCGCCGCCGCGAGAACGATCAGAAAGACCAGCGTTCCGGTGATGAAGAGCCCGAGATGGTTCATCGAGCCACCGTCCTTCGGGAGAGAAGAACCGCGCCGAGCGCGAGGATCGACGGGACCCAGAGCCCGACGAAGATCGCGTGCTGCTCGTGGCCGGTGAACCAGAGCGACACGGAGAGCACGAACGAGATGAAGGACGCGAGCAGGATCAAGCCCTTCGCCATTGCAGTGGGAGACATTCCCTCAACCTCCTTGGTTGTCCATACTTTGTAGAGATAATGTAGATACACATAGCTCACCTGTCAAGGGATTGGGTAGACTTTGTCGAGATGCCTGTCAACGGGTACCTGCGAATCGGCGAGCTGAGCCGGCGAACGGGGGTCAGCCCCGAGCTCCTCCGTGCCTGGGAGCGCCGCTACGGGCTCCTCCAGCCCGATCGTTCGGCGGGAGGCTTTCGTCTCTACACCGACCTCGACCTCGACCGCGTGCGAGGCATGCAACGCAACCTCGGGAGCGGCCTGTCCGCCGCGGAGGCGGCCCGACTGGCCCTGGCCGGTGACCCGGACGCACTCGACACGTCCTCCCGGGCGAAGGCTCCAGAGCTCTCGGACGCCCTCTCGGAGCTGACGTCCGCGCTGGATGCCTATGACGAGACGCGAGCCCAGGCCGCCCTCGATCGGCTCCTCGCAGGTTTCTCGCTCGACACGCTGCTCGGGCAGATCGTGATGCCGCTCCTCGAGGATCTCGGAAGGCGATGGATCGCCGGCGAGGCATCGATCGCGCAGGAGCACTTCGCGAGCAACCTCATCCGCGGCCGCCTCATGGCGCTCGCGCGCGGCTGGGGGCAGGGGCACGGGCCGCGGGCGATTCTCGCCTGCCCGCCTGGCGAGCTTCACGACATCGCGCTCATCGTGTTCGGCCTCGCCCTGCGCTCGCGCGGGTGGACGATCACCTTCCTCGGGACGAACACGCCGATCCATACGATCGCCGAGATGGCGCACACGGTCTCACCGGCCGTCGTCGTGGTCGCAGCGGAGATCGACGAGCACCTGCTCGCCGTCACCGGCCCCCTCGCCGAGCTCGGCCGCGATGTGCGGCTCGCAATAGCCGGCGCCGGAGCAACCCCCGATCTCGCATTGCGAACCGGCGCGACGCTCCTGCGCGACGATCCCGTGACGGCGGCAGATCGCCTCAGCGGCATCCCGGCTGCGGCTCCCCCGCCGGTCGCCGCGGCCTAGCCCCGGTCCTCCACGCCCGACGCATCCTCGAGGACGACCACCTCAGCGGCGGAGAGCTCGCGCCACTCTCCCGGCCGGAGCGCGCCAAGGCCGAGGCCCGCATAGCGGGTCCTGCGCAGGCGCCTCGCCGGATGGCCGACGGCCGCGCACATGCGCTTCACCTGCCTCTTCCGACCCTCGTGAAGCGTGAGCTCGACGACGCCTCCAGGGAGAAGCCGCGCCCGCGCCGGCGCACTCACGCCATCGTCGAGCTCCACCCCTTCCCGCAGGCGTCGCAGATCCCCTTCGTCAGGAACACCGTCGACCTCGGCCTCGTAGACCTTCTCGACGCCGTAGCGGGGATGGGAGAGCCGTTGCGCAAGCGCACCGTCATTCGTGAGTAGCAGCGCTCCCGTCGTGTCGGCGTCGAGCCTCCCGACTGGCACGATCCGGGCGTGGTGGCCGACGAGGCCCACCACGGTCGGGCGCCCCTGGGGATCGCGCGCCGTCGTCACGACGCCGGCGGGCTTGTGCAGGAGGACGTAGACGAGCGGCTCCGGAGCAAGGATCCGGTCGTCGAGCCGGACGACGTCCCCCTCGCGCACGGTGGTCGCGAGCTCGCCGCGCTCGCCGTTGACCGTCACCCGGCCGGCCCGGATCAGCTCCTCGGCTCTCCGGCGGGAGGAGAGCCCGGCTCGCGCGAGGTAGGCATTCAGGCGCACATCCGTCATTATCGGCCCGTAACGACGACCGACGACCGACGACATCGAGACAGGGAGAAGCGATGACGACGACCACCGGCAGCGACGCAGGGCTCGACACCACCTGCATCGACACGATCCGGACGCTCTGCATCGACGCCATCCAGGCGGCGAACTCGGGCCATCCCGGCACGCCGATCGGGATCGCTCCGGTGACCTACATGCTCTGGCAGCGCTTCCTGCGATTCGACCCGTCCGACCCGATCTGGCCGAACCGCGACCGGTACGTGCTCTCGTCCGGGCATGCCTCGTCGCTCCTCTGGTCGATGCTCCACCTCGCTCGGGTCCACGCCGTCGACCCCGACTACGAGGTTCTCGGACAGATTTGCCGTCGAGCTCGACGATCTGAAGCGGTTCCGCCAGCTCGGCTCGAAGTGCCTGGCCATCCGGAGTACCGCTGGACAAGCGGCGTCGAGACCACCACCGGGCCGCTCGGGCAGGG
>JBBQXH010000178.1:0-5890 GCA_038209835.1 Gaiellales bacterium
CCGCGGTTCCACGGTCTTCGTCATACGTCGCTCACGCTCGACGCCGCCGCCGGGAACCCCGGACTTCATGTGCAGCTAAAGGCGGGGCACGCGCAGTCGAGCACCACGCAGCGGTACCTTCACGCAGCGCCGATCATGTTCCCCGACGCCGCACGGCGCGCAGATTCGCGCATCTTCGGCGACCTTGTGGATAACTTTGGTGCAAAAAATGGTGCAAAAGATGCCGAGTGAGACAACAAAAAAGGCCCCGTTTCCAGGGCCTTTCCGAGTAGCGGGGGCAGGATTTGAACCTGCGACCTCCGGGTTATGAGCCCGGCGAGCTACCTGACTGCTCCACCCCGCGACGAAGGCTCAAGTATAGCTAGGATCGCCCGGAATGCCCTGGTGGGTCTGGCTCTCTCTCGCTCTGTTCGGCGTGATCCTCCTGCCGGCGACCATTGTGGCCGTGCGCGCGATGCTCCGGCTGAACCGCGCCTCGAACTCACTGAACGCGGAGCTCGAGCCGCGACTCGCCCGGCTCCAGGCACAGACCGAGGATCTGAACGTGCTGAGCGCGCGAGCGACCGCCTCGACTGAGCGGACGAAGGAACGAATCGCGGCGCTCCAGATCTCCTTGAGCCGGATCCAGACGTTTGCCTGGGCGCTGAGGGACGTGCAGGCGTTCGTCGGCGGTGTGCGGGGTCTCGTGCCGCGCAAGTGACGCGCGTCGCGGTCGTCGACCTCGGGACCAACTCCACCCGGCTCCTCGTCGCGGACGTCGAAGGAGGCTCGATCGAAGAGGTCGACCGCCGCCTGACGATCACGAGACTCGGCGAAGGCGTCGACGCCGGCCAGACGCTCCTGACGACGCCGATCGAGCGGGTCGAGGCGTGCGTCGCCGAGTACGTGGACGTCGCGTCGGCTCACGGTGCGACCAGGAGGCTCGCCATCGCGACGAGCGCCGTTCGCGATGCGGCGAACGGGCAGGAATTCCTCAATCGAATCGAGGTCGCCTTCGGCTTCGAGACTCGCCTGCTCTCAGGCGACGACGAGGCGCTCCTCACCTTCCGAGGCGTCTGTTCGGACCGCGACCTCGTCCGCCCGACCCTCGTCGTCGACCTCGGTGGAGGCTCGACCGAGCTCGTCGTCGGCCATGGACGCGCCGTCGACTTCAACACGAGCCTCGATATCGGATGCGTCCGGCTGACAGAGCGCTGGTTTCGTTCGGATCCTCCCGGCGTCGACGATGTCGCACGGCTCCGTCAGGACGTGCGCTCGGCGGTTGCCGCACACGTTCCAAGCGCGATCCGACCGAAGCGTGCGATCGGCGTCGCCGGCACGGTGACGACGCTCGCCACGGTCTTCCTCGGCCTCCCTGAGGAAGACCCCGAGCGGGTACACGGCCTGATGATGCCCGCGGCCTGGATCGCGGCGACGGCTGCGGAGTTGGCCTCGACTCGCATCGAGGAGCTCAGGCGCCGCGAGGGGATCTCCTCTGGTCGCGCCTCTGTAATCGGCGCGGGAGCGCTGGCGCTCGACGAGATCGTCCGCTTCTTCGGGCTCGACGCGCTCGAGGTCTCCGAGCGGGATATCCTCCATGGGGCCGCCCTCGAGCTGGCGGCATGATCCTCCGATCGAGGGAGCACCCGCCGGCGCAAAGCGCCGAACCGACTCCTGTGAGGCTCTTCTTCGCCATCCTTGCGATCGCAGGTGCTCTGATCCTCGGGAGCGCCGCCAGCGCAGCCCCGTCGACAGCCACGAACGCGCTGGCCGAGCGTGCTCGCGCCGACCTCTCGTCATTCACGAGATGGCTTCGCTCCGGCCCCGTTCCGGCGCACGGCTTCATCGGCGAGGTCGGCTGGCCGGGGAACCCGGCGGCGGGCGGGGATACGCGCTGGAACGAGGTCGCGAGCTCCTGGTACCGCGATGCCGGCAAGGCGGGCCTGTGGGTCGCCGCCTGGGCGAGCGGCGACTTCTGGTCGAGCTCGTACAAGCTCCTTCTCTACCCGGACGGCGCGCCGGCGCCGCAAGCCTCCGTCGTCGAGGCCCAGCCGGGAACGATGCTTCGGGGGGTCAACGTCGCCGGGGCCGAGTTCGCCACCCCGGTGGACGAACCGACGAGCGGCTTCAGCGATCTCCGTCCCGGACGGTACGGGATCGACTACACCTATCCCTCGCAGGCGACGCTCGACGGCCTCGCGGCCCGCGGAGTGGGATTCGTTCGCCTGCCCGTGCGGTGGGAGCGACTCCAGCCGGCGCTCGGGGAGCCACTCGATGCCGCCGAGTCGACACGCCTTCTCGAGGCGCTCGACCGGGCGAGGTCGGCCGGCCTGCGCGTTGTCGTCGACGTTCACAACTACGGCGCCTACTACCTCGCCGAGGGTCCGTCAGAACCGGGCATCCGGCGACCGATCGGATCCGCGCTAGTTTCGGTCGCATCGTTCGTCGACCTCTGGAAGCGCCTGTCCACGCTCCTCCGAGCCAACCCGGCGGTGACCGGCTACGGGCTGATGAACGAGCCCTACGGGATGCGCGGCCCGCGGGTCTGGGAGTCGGCCTCGCGTGCCGCTGCCGCCGCGATCCGGTCGACCGGCGACGACACGCGAGTCTTCGTCCAGTCCTACGACTGGGGCGGTGTCACGCAGTTCGCAGGCCAGCACCCGAGAGGCCCGTGGATCCGAGAGATGAACGTCTGGTACGAGGCGCACCAGTACTTCGACTCGGATCGCTCGGCCCGCTACGCTGCCTCCTTCGACGAGGAGGCAGCGCTCGCCGCAAGAGGCAGCTGATCTACGACGCCTCGGACTCGCGAGACGTTCGCCGAAGCACCCAACCGGCCAGCGTAAGCACCAGGCCGATGATGATCAGCGGCAGCGTGAAGACGTTGCCCGTGAAGGGCAGTTCTCCTCCATACATGTGTAGTTCCTCCTTCTAGCTAGGTTGTCGCATATCTGGGAGGCGACTCCCAGGTACAGGATTCGACGACGGGCTGGCGGATCGTTTTCACGATCGCGTGGATGAACACCGCGCGATACAGCCAGTCGACGACGAAGAACAGCGGGGTCAGGGCGAGCAATCGCCATTTCCGGAGCGCGATCGCCGCGGGGATCGTCCAGGCGAAGTACCCGACCGCGGCGCCGATGCCGATCAACCATGGATTCACCCAGATCCCCGCGGCGATCAGCGCGAGCATTAGGGGGCCGCCGAGGATGTAGAGGACCCAGTCGGCCATCTGCAGCAGGTAGGCGACGTCGAACCACGAGCGGCCGAGCCCGCAGCGGTGGCCACGAACGCCCTGGAGCGTTCCCCAGAGCCAGCGGAGGTTCTGCTTGTACCAGGCGCGGTAGGTCGTCGGATCCTGGATGTGGGCGACAGCGTCAGGCGCGTAGACGATCCGGCCGAGGTCTCGGCGATGGGTCTCGAGCGTCCAGTAGGTGTCGTCCACGATGTAGGGCGTCTTCTCGACCAGCACCTGGTCGAGCAGGCTCGAGCGGTACACCGAGTTGGAGCCCGAGATGCAGTTCAGGAGGTTGAAGCAGCTCTGGGCGCGGCGCATCGTGACCTGGTAGCGCCAGTAGGAGTAGGCGCGACTGGCAACCCAGAGGTTCCAGCGGGTCTCGTGCGTCCAGTTCGTCATGGTCTTGCCGACTACGATCGCGACCCCGTCCTTCATGCGCTTCATCGACTGCTCGATGAAATCGGGCGCAACGACGGTGTCGTCGTCGAGGATCGCGATCGCTTCGAATCGAGCCGTCAGCGCGAACTCGTTGATGACGCGATAGACCGCGGCCGGCTTGCCGACGTTCGACTCGAGCGCCAGTACAGCCGCACCCTCGCGCTCGGCGATCAGCGCAGTCCGATCGCTCGAGCCGTCGGAGACGACGAAGACGGTCGCCTGGCCCGCAACCGAGCGCACCGTGTCGCCGATCGTCGCCTCTCCGTCCTTCGACGCGACGACGACTGCAACGCGGCGATTCATGTCGATGTGAGTGTTTGTCATCTCAGAAGGGGTAGTTCCGTGTGCCCCTTCTGGGTATGAGCGATAAACAGGGTGGATCGGGTAGGAGTTCGGTAGGAATTCGGTATGACCGTGAACGCGGCCTATGATCACTCGGTGCCGCGTGTTCTCGTCATCCAGCACGACGAGGACAAGCCGCTCGGGCGTCTCGAGGAACCCCTCCAAGCTGCGGGCCTCGACCTCGACATCAAGCTCGCCGGCCATGAGCCCGTCGCGCTCTCAGACGACCACGCTGCGCTCATCGGACTCCCCGGCTTCGCAAACCCGGTCGACGAGACCGAGGCCGTCATCGACAGCCGTGCCGCGTTCAGGGTGGCTCTCGATCGCGGCCTCCCCGCGCTCGGAATCTGCCTCGGCGGTCAGCTGCTCGCGCAGGCTGCCGGGGCGGCGGCCGGACGGTGCGACGCCGAGTACGGCTACGCGCCGATCGAGCTCACCGACTCGGCGCGAGCCGACCGCCTCCTAGGGCGCCTACCGCCCGAGTTCGAGGTCTTTCACGCGCACGATTATGCTGTCTCCCTCCCCGAGGGGGCGGCGCCGCTGGCGCGAACGTCGAGCTCACTCCAGGCGTTCTCACTCGGCCCGGCGGCCTGGGGGATCCAGTTCCATCCCGAGCCGACGGTCGAGATCATCGACGAGTGGGTCGCACGTCACGCGAACGTCCTACGGACTCGAGGGGTCGATCCAGCGAAGGTGGCGCTCGACGCGCGCCGGCTCGACTCGAGCGCAGGGGAGGTCGCGAGCAGGATCGCAGGAGGATTCGCCCGGTCCGTTCTCGAGCGGTCTGAGCGACGCTCGGGTTAGAGCGTAGGGGCTGGTAGCCTCGGCAGGATGAGCGCTTCCGATGAGGCTCGCAAACGGGGCCGGGCACCGTGTGGGCCCTCGACGGATTCGCGGGTGGGCTGTTCGAGCTGACAGGGGCGTTCATGCCTCCGCCTCCGCCCGGCGCGCAACCGCCGACACTCTGGGGCGGCGAGGATCACGCGACCGACGTCTTCGGCTTGGTCGGCGCAAACGCGACTGTCACCCGCGAGGTTGTCGAGCTGAAAGGTTCGTCGGTCGACGACTTCGTGCGGCACTACGCCGAGGACTTCGGGCCATTCGTGGTGGCGCCTGGGATGCTCGAGCCTCAGGGTCGCTGGGACGAGTTCCTGGACGCGTTCGGAGATCTCGTCCGCCGCTTCAACAGCGCCAACGATGGAACCGCGCGGATCCCGGCGGACTATCTCCTGATCAGCATCGGCCGCTGATCGCCAGTCTCGGCTATCCGCCGACGGCGTCGCTGTAGCGCTCGAGTGCCTGTTGCAGCTGAAGGCCGTTTTCGACCATCTCCTGGTCGAGCGACCCGGGAACGAGCTGCCCACCGCGCCGGTAGGTGCGCGCGCGTTCGTACGCCGCGTGGCGGCGCTGGCTCAAGACCTGAATCCGATCGCTCAGGCTGTCGGTCGCGGCGATCGCCCGCAACTCTGCGTTGAGACTCTGGGCCGACTCGCCCGGACGCTCGGCGCTTAAATCGTTCGTGCTCGGCATGAAGACTCCGTTCTGTTTCGCACGCCGACCACGCATCAGAGGTCTCTGACAAATGTGGCGCCTGTAACAAGAGTACCGCACGCCCCGCCGACCTGACCTGGCGAAAGGCGATTTCGACGCGAACGGAGCTCCTTCTCAGCGGTCGCACGCGGCGGCGAAGCGCTGCCCGCTCCCGGCCCAGCTATCGTAGGAAGGAAGAAGAAAGGGTTGATGAGCTTGAAGAAGCGAAAGACGATGGCGAAGATGATGCGAGAGCAGGAGCTCAAGGAGCGCCGCCAGAAGAAGCAGGAGAAGCGAGAGGCGGCACGCATTGCCAAGCTGGAAGGACACCGGCCTCCGGACGTGCCAGGTGACGAGGCCGAT
>JBBQXH010000179.1:0-5872 GCA_038209835.1 Gaiellales bacterium
GATCCGGCGCTGTTGCTCGGCCTTCTTCTTTCGGCGCTTGGCCCCCGCACGTGAAAGCACTCGTCACAGGCGCAGGAGGCTTCATCGGCACCGCGCTCGTGGCGTCGCTTCTAGCCTCAGACGGCTCTTCGGATCAACACGCCAAGCGGCTAGACCACATCGTGCTCGTCGACTCCGCCACGCCCGTCCGAACTGCAGACGACAGCCGTGTCGAGATCGTCACCGGGGATATCTCGGATCGAGCTCTGCTCGAACGCCTCGTTGACGGCGTGGATCGGGTCTGGCACCTCGCTGCCGTCGTGAGCGCGGCCGCCGAGTCGGACTTCGATCTCGGATACACCGTCAACCTGACGGCGACACACCAGCTCCTCGAAGTGCTCCGCGCCACCGAGCGACGTCCCCGAATCGTCTTCACCAGCACGACCGCCGTCTATGGCGGCGAGCTGCCCGACGTCCTCGGAGACACGTTCCGGCTCACACCGCAGACGTCGTACGGCACCCAGAAAGCGATTGGCGAGCTCCTCGTCGCCGACTACTCGCGCAAGGGATTCGTCGACGGACGATGCCTTCGCCTTCCAACCGTCGTGGTCCGTCCGGGTATCCCGAATCGCGCAGCTTCCGCCTTCGCAAGCTCGATCGTGCGGGAGCCTCTCGCAGGACGGGACGTTGTCTGCCCGGTTCGTCCCGAAACCCGAATGGTCATCACCTCACCTGCTCGGGTCGTCGAGGCCTTGATGACTGCCATGGCGCTCCCCGAAGACGTCTGGCGGGAGCGCCGCACCGTCCAGCTCCCGGGACTGACGGTCGAGATTGGCGAGCTCGTGGAGGCGCTTCGCCGGATCGGCGGTGACGAGGTCGCCGCGCGGGTTCGGTTCGAGCCGGATTCGGAGATCGAGCGAATCGTCGGGGGCTGGCCGGCGGCTGTCTCGGCCGAGCGCGCGCTCCAGCTCGGCTTCCGCACAGACAAAGACGTGGACGAGATCGTACGGACGTATGTGCGCGACTACGCCTCGGAGAGGACGGCCAGCACCTCGGCCCCGTAGCGCTCGAGCTTGGCGGGACCCACGCCGCTGATCGCGGCAAGCTCGCCAAGCGTTGCCGGCTGTTCCTGGGCGATCGCGGCGAGCGTCGCGTTGCCGAAGACGACAAACGCGGGGACGTCGTCGGCGCGAGCGCGCTCGAGTCGCCACTTCCGGAGCTCCTCGAAGACAGGGTCGTCAGGCAGTACGGGCCGCTTCGTCGAGCGCGGCGCAAGCCCGGCTGCGATCCCGAGCTCGGCGAGGAAGCGACTCGGCTTCTTCCCTCCCCATGACAGAAAGAGGTGTCGCTTTGCCCGCGTCAGCCCGACGTAGAGCAGGCGCCGTTCCTCGGCTACCGCGTCGGATGTCTTCGCCTGCTTGAACGGGAGCTCGCCCTCCTCGAGGAACGGAAGGAACACCGCCTCGAACTCGAGGCCCTTCGCCCGGTGGTAGGTGAGGAGCTGCACGCCGCGCCCGCCGCCGTCGGAAGCGAAGCGCGCCTCGAGGTCGGCGACGTAGTCGCGCACCGTCGACTCCGCCGGGAGCTGCGCTGCCAGCTCGACGAGCCGACGGAGGTCGTCCTGGAAGGTCAACCCGTCGTCGCCGAGGCCTTCGGGCGGCTCATCGACGAGGCCGACCTCCTGCGCACCCGCTGCAACAGCAACAGCGGCCGGCTCCGCGGCAGCTCGGCGCAGGATCCGGAGCAGCGCCCGCGCAGCGGGTCGCTGGAGGAACGAGCCGCCGCGCACCTGGTAGGGCACCCCTGCGGTCGCCAGCGCGCCCTCGAGGTCGTCGGAGCGCGCGTTGACCCGATAGAGGATCGCGATCTCCTCGTCGACGACTCCTCCGGTCCTCAGCTCGGCGATGGTCTTCACGAGCGCCGCGACCTCCGCGGGACGGGACTCGTGCGCGCCGCTGACAGGCTGGGGTCCGGCCTCGAGCGCTGCGCGAAGCGTCTTCGGCGCCCCTCCGAGGCGGGGCACGAGATGGTTGGCAACCTCGAGAATCTGCGGGGTGGAGCGGTAGTTCTCCTCGAGCCGGACGATCGTCGCGGCAGGGAATCGCTCCGGCATGCCCAGCAGATACTGCGGTGTGGCCCCGGTGAACGAGTAAATCGCCTGGTAGTCGTCCCCGACCACGCAGAGGTCGTCGCGGTCGCCGAGCCAGAGGTCGAGCAAGGTCTGCTGGAGCAGGTTCACATCCTGGTACTCGTCGACCGTGATCGCCCGGCACTGCCGGCGGAACTGCTCGATCGCGGAGGGCGACGTCTCGTAAACACGCACAAGGTGTTCGAGGACGTCTTCGAAGTCGATCCGCCCGGCGCGAGCTTTCCGCTCCTCGTAGCCTCGGTAGACCCGTAGCATCACATCCGGCGGAAA
The DNA here is from genome assembly GCA_038209835.1 of Gaiellales bacterium. Lineage (GTDB taxonomy): Bacteria > Actinomycetota > Thermoleophilia > Gaiellales > Gaiellaceae > JBBQXH01. Next base: position 2,399 of record JBBQXH010000179.1, read on the forward strand.
CGGAGGCTCGTGCCCGTCGAGGTTCGCGAGGTAGCTCGACGGGGTCAGGCGGCGGTTCTTCGCCCACTCGATCTCCGTGGCGAACTCCGACAATGGACGGAACCGGTAGGCCTGGTGAAGCGACCGCACGAGGGGCGCGAGCAGCATCGCCTTCGACGCCAGAATCCCACCCGTGTCGGGGGCGAAATGATGGAGCTGCGCCAGCGCCGTCGCGTGAAACGTCCGCGCCCGAATGCCGCCGGCACCGAGCGCACGCAGTCGCTCGCGCATCTCACCAGCCGCTTTGTCGGTGAACGTGACGGCAAGGATCTCGCCGGACCCGAACGCGCCGCACGCGACCTGGTAGGCGATGCGATGCGTGATGGTCGTCGTCTTGCCGGAGCCAGCTCCGGCAAGGATGCAGACGGGTCCGCGAACGGCCTCGACAGCACGACGCTGCTCTGGATTGAGCCCCTCGAGGACGCCCCGTTGGTCGGCTACCACGGAGCGGCCCTAGTGCCCCCGGCCGGAAATACGATCGTGCCCCGTCGGCTGCAAAGCGGCGCCGGGATCATGACCGTATTTCCGGCCGGAAGCACTTACAGAGCGATGTCCGGCACGGGTACGCGCTTCGGCTCGCGGGCGATCGATCCGAGTCGCGCGACGACCTCGAGCGTGTCGTCGGCCTCCATGAGCTGGAACAGCTCCGCGAGCTCGTCGTCGAGCCAGACCGTGTCGACGCTTCGCGACGAGCAGCGGAAGATCTTCGGATGGGAGGTCGGCTCGGCCTCTTCGTCTTTGCCCCAGAGCTCCTCGTGGAGCTTCTCCCCGGGCCTGACGCCGATGAAGTCGACGGCGATGTCGCGTCCAGGTTCCTTGCCCGAGAGCCTGATCATGTTGTGTGCGAGATCGACGATTCTCACGGGCTCGCCCATGTCGAGCACGAAGACGTCGCCCGACTCTCCGATCGCTCCCGCCGGCACGATGAGCTGCACCGCCTCGGGGATCGTCATGAAGTATCGGGTCATCTCCGGGTGCGTCACCGTCACGGGGCCGCCGCGCGAGATCTGCCGGCGAAACAGCGGGATCACGCTGCCGGACGACCCGAGGACGTTGCCGAAGCGAACGGCGAGGAAGCGCGTCTGCGCGCCCGGGCGCTGAGCCGCCGTGTTGACGATCCACTCGCACAGGAGCTTCGTCTGACCGAGCACGTTCTTCGGGTTGACCGCCTTGTCCGTGGAAACGAGGACGAACGTCTTGACGCCGCACTCCGCTGCGACGTCGGCGATCACCTGCGTGGAGATCAGGTTGTTCCGCACCGACTCGAGCGGGTTCGCCTCCATGAGCGGAACGTGCTTGTAGGCGGCCGCGTGAAAGACGACGGTCGGGTGGTAGCGCTCGAACACGCGCCGCATCTTCAGCCGGTTCTTCACGTCGGCGAGAACGGGGACGACCGCCCGGAACCCCCGTTCGTACATGAGCTCTCGCTCGATCTCGACGAGGGAGTTCTCGGCGTGCTCGACGAGCAGGATCCGCTCTGGGCCGACCGCTGCGATCTGGCGGCAGAGCTCGGCGCCGATCGAGCCGCCGGCGCCGGTGACCGCGACGGTCTGACCTCGCAGGTATCCGGCGATGACGTCGAGGTCGAGCGAAACCGGATCGCGGCCGAGGACGTCCTCCACCTCGACCTGGCGAAGCTGCCGGGCCAGGTGCATGTCGCCTGCGATCAACTCGTAGACGGATGGCAGCGTCTTCACGGGCACACCAGCGTCGCGGCAGGCGTTGACGATCCGCTGGCGCGTCTCGCCGGCCGCCGACGGGATCGCGATGATCACCTCGTCCGGCTTCGAGTCGGCGATGAGCGTGGGAAGCTCCTCGGTCGTTCCCTGCACGCGAATACCGTGGATGCGGAGGTTTCGCTTGCGCGGATCGTCGTCCACGAGGCCGATGGGCGTGTAGCCGAGCCCCGGGCTCTTCTGCATCTCCTTGACGATCAGCTGACCAGCGTCGCCCGCGCCGATGATCAGCGCCTCTCTGCCACGAGCCACGAGCCGGCGCGGTCCCGGCCGCTCGATGATCGTCCGCGCGAGCAGGCGCGTTCCGGCGACGAGAGCGAGGAGGATCAGCCAGTCGAGGACGATGACCGATCGTGGGACACGGATATCCGGCACCGGGTTGATCAGGAAGACGGCCAGCTGGGCGACGACCGTCGCCACAGTGACACCGCGGACGACGGCCCACATGTCCCTGATCGAGACGTATCGCCACCAGTGGCTGTAGAGACCGAACAGGACGAAGATGGCCAGCTCGATCGGAATCACGATCGCGAACGACTCCTTGAGCAGCCGCTCGTAGTAGACGGGGATCCCGTTGTCGAACCGCAGCCAGAAGGCGATGTACCAGGCGGCCGCGATCAGGCCGGCGTCGATGACGACCTGCCAGATCCGGTAGCGGCTGATGAACTTCACGATCTCGCGCCGATCGCAGAGGCCGACAGCACGCACTCGACGACCAGCTCCTGTTCTGCCGCGCCGATACCGGCCCAGAGCGGCAGTGCCAGGTTGTCCCGCGCGGCGCTCTCGGTCTCGGGCAGGGAGCCCTTCCGGTAGCCGAGCCCGGCGAACACGGGCTGAAGATGGAGCGGCGTCACGTAGTACGAGGCGCACCCGATGTCTGCCGCCTCGAGGGCAGCTGCGATGCGCTCGCGCTCCGGCGTACGGACGACATACATGTGGTAGACGTGCCCCGGTTCGTCGGCCGGCAGCTCGCACACCTCGCCCAGACCCAGCTCCGCATAGCGTGCGGCGCCCTCCCGCCTCGACGCGTTCCACCCGTCGAGCTGCGTCAGGAAGAGCCGAAGCGCGGCCGCCTGGAGCTCGTCGAGCCGCGAGTTGTAGCCGACGGCTTCGAAGGTCTGCTTGTCCCGGGAGCCGTGGAACCGCAGCATGCGAATCCGGTCGGCGAGCGATGCGTCATTGGTCGCGACGAGGCCGCCGTCGCCGAGCCCGGGCAGGTTCTTCGTCGGGAAGAAGCTGAACGTCGACGCACAGCCCACCGCTCCCACCCCCGGCGCCCCGAAGGCCTGGGCCGCGTCCTCGATCACGGGAATCCCGGCGAGAAGCGGGTCGAGCGGGGCCGGTCGGCCGAAGAGGTGCACGGGGATGATCGCCTTCGTCCGCGGCGTTACCCGTCGCTCGACGTCGGCCGGGTCGAAGTTCAGCGAGTCGCGCTCGATGTCGCAGAAGACGGGAGTCGCGCCGCGCCGCGCGATCGCTTCGGCAGTCGCGTAGAACGTGAACGACGGACAGATCACCTCGTCGCCGGGGCCGATCCCCATCGCATCCAGGACGAGCACGAGCGCGTCGGTGCCGTTCGCGCACGAGACCGCGTCCTGCGTGCCGAGCAGCTCTGCCGCCTCGCGCTCGAAGCCCTCGACGTCGGGCCCGAAGATGAACCGTCCCGATTCCAGGGTGCGCGAGAACGCCTCCTGGAGCT
>JBBQXH010000180.1:0-5868 GCA_038209835.1 Gaiellales bacterium
GGGCTTCGCCTTCTTCACGAACTACGAGAGCCGTAAGGCGAGTGAGCTCGAGGCTAACCCGCACGCCGCGCTGGTCTTCTACTGGGAGATCTTGGGCCGGCAGGTGCGCGTGGTCGGCGTGGTCGAGCAGGCAGCCCCGGAGGAGTCGCGGGCCTACTACTCGAGCCGTCCGATGGGGAGCCGGCTCGGCGCCTGGGCATCGCCGCAGAGCCAGGTCATCCCCTCCCGCGCCGATCTCGAGCGGCGCCTTGCGGAGATCGAGGCACGCTTTGCCGGCGGCGAGCCGACCGTCCCGCCGTTCTGGGGCGGGTACCGCGTGTCGCCGGAGACGATCGAGTTCTGGGAGCACCGCGACAGCCGACTCCACGATCGCGTTCTGTACACGCGACTTCCCGCCGGCGGCTGGCGGATCGAGCGGCTCGCCCCGTAGAGCGTAGAGGCTAGAAGAACAGGTCCTTGAGCTTCATCGCGAGGCTCATGTCTCCCTCGACCTTGATCTTGCCGGTCATGAACGCCGTCATCGGGTTCTGCTTCCCGGCGCGTAGCTTCGCGAACACATCGTCCTTCATCCGGATCACGCAGTCGGCTGAGTCGGTTGACTCGGTCACGGTGACGGCACCGTCGACGACCCCGACGTGCCAGTTCCCTTCGCCCTCGATGTCGAACCGGTACGAGACGGTTTGACCCGCCATCTTGGCCGGATCGATCCGACCCTCGAGCCCTTCGAAGAACTCACGCGCGCTATCCGCCATCAGGTTCGCTCCTAATCTCTAGGTTCTAGGTCGTTGGTGCCGCCGACGTCGCCGAAGGTTCTACCACCCGCGCGTGGCCCTGGCGCGGAAGCCACAACGCGAGGACGGCCCCGAGTGCCGGGCCGACGGCGGTGGCGAGAACGGCGGTCTTCAGGTCGATCGAGTCGGCGACACCGCCGAGCGCGACCGCGAAGATGCCTCCCAGCCCGATCGCGAAACCCACGGAGAGCCCGGAAGCCATGCCGATCTTGCTCGGCATGTACTCCTGGCTGAGGACGACGGTAACTCCGAAGGTGCCGATCACAGCCGCACCGGCCGCGACGAGCGCAACGTCGCCGACCACGCCCCCGACAAGGACGTAGACGATGATCAGCGGGACGGAGATCGCGTAGCTGCCGACGATCACCGGCTTGCGGCCGAACCTGTCCGCGAGCGGCCCGCCGACGAGTGTCCCGATCACGCCGCCGAGGAGAAAGAGGGACAGGAGGCGAGTCGCCCATCGATCGCTCGCGCCCTGCGATACCTCCCAGAGCGGAACGAAGGTGAACAGCCCGTAGTGCGCGACGCTCCGCAGCGCGACGACGACGAGGAGCAGCGTGAAGGCCCCGGGTCGATCTTTCTCCTCCCCCTGCCAGAGCCGCCGACCGCTCGACGGGACGAAGCGGCGAATGTATCTACCCTCAGAAAGGAGGTAGGCGGCCGCGGCGAGTCCCGGAAGCGCCAGCAGGAGCCCACCCTTCAGGCCGAGCGCGAGGATCAATGTGGAGGCGACGATCGGGCCGAGGGCGAATCCGAGGTTCCCACCGACCGAGAACACGGCCATGCCGCTCGCCCGCCGGGAACCGCTCACGTAGCTCGCGAACTTCATCCCCTCGGGGTGGAACGCCGCGACGCCGAGGCTTGCGGCGAGCACGGCGAGGAGAAGGAGCGGGTAGGTCGGCGCCACCGACGCGAGCGCAATGCCAACTCCCGCGAGCGCGATGCCCGTCGGCAGCAGCCACATCGCGCCCCGACTGTCCGACCAGAGACCGAACGCCGGCTGGACGATCGAGGACGCGAAGGTCGCTACGAGGACGACAGCGGCGGCGAGCGTGTAGGAGAGATCGAGCGTCGGGGTGAGGAAGACGAGCAGCGCGGGAACCGCTCCCTGCGAGAGGTCGGCCGCAAGGTGCCCCGCGGAGAGACTCGTCATCGCCCTGCGATCGACGCCCGCGGTCACGGACGCAGGATAACGACCCGGACGACCGGCTCAGGCGGCCTGGAAACTCGGGCGGTAGCGCGCGATGAGCGCCCGTGAGAGATCCCACTGAGCCCGCACGATCGCAAGACGGTTCTGCTCGAGATCGGCGCGCTCGGCTCCCGCGGACCGGAGTTCCTCGCGTTCACGCAGTAGCCCGTTCAGGCTGTCCTGAAGATCTTCGACGGCACGCGGCTGCTGCTCGCTCATCCCACTTGGCAGGGTAACCTCCGCACCGGACACGATGCGCCGAGAACCGCTTCAGATCACCACTTCCGGCACGCCTCTGACACAGGTCGAGGCGGATGTGCTCGCCGTGCTGGTGGTCGAGCCGGGCCGGCTCACTCCGGCGGGCGCAGCACTCGACGCCTCGCTCGACGGACGTCTCGCGCATCTCCTCGCCGACGGAGAGCTGAAGGCGACAACGGGAAGCGTCGGGCTCGTGCACACGCGCGGCGAGCTCGGCGCCCATCGAATTGCCGCGGTCGGCGTCGGAAGCGAGGACGCGATCGACGCTGACGCCCTGCGCACCGCCGCGGCCAGGGTGGCCGCGCGGATCGGCGAGATCGGAGGCGGAACCATCGCGTGGGTGATCGGCGACGGCCTCGCACTCCCCCTCGTCGAGCAGGGCCGTGCCGTCGTTGACGGAACCGTGCTCGCGACCTACGATCCGGGCGCCTGGAAGACGCACGGGGAGCGTCGCGCGCCGCTCACGCAGCTCATCCTCTGCGGACCCGAGGCCGCTTCGGTCGCGGAGGAAGCCGAATGGGCCGGCGTGGTCGCAGACTGGACAAACCGGTGTCGAGATCTCGTCGACATGCCCGCGAACGAGCTGACCCCCACGCGACTTGCGGAGACCGCTGCCGAGATCGCCGCGAGCGTTCCGCATCTCCGTTGCGAGATCCTCGGCCCCGAGGAGATCCGCGGCGCGGGAATGGGGGCTCTCGCCGCGGTGGCACAGGGCAGCGCGACCGAGCCGCGCCTGATCGTCCTCGAGTACGACCCACCCGGCGCTCGCGACGATCTCCGCCTCGGGCTCGTCGGCAAGGCGATCACGTTCGACACCGGCGGCATCTCGCTGAAACCGTCGGCGCGCATGGAGGAGATGAAGTCGGACATGGCCGGCGGAGCCGCTGTCGTGACCGGGATCGCCGCGATCGCCGCGCTTGGCCTTCCGATCCGGGCCATCGCCGTCGTCCCGGCGACGGAGAACATGCCGGGCGGCCGCGCGTACCGCCCGGGCGACATCCTGACGGCACTGAACGGGAAGACGATCGAGATCACGAACACCGATGCCGAGGGCCGGCTCGTGCTCGCCGACGCCCTGGTCGATGCGCGCCGCCGCGGCGCCACGCACATTGTCGACCTCGCGACGCTTACCGGCGCCGTTGTCATCGCGCTCGGCGATTTCTACGCGGGCCTGATGGGCAACGACGAGGGCTGGCTTGGCGAGATCGAGGCGGCGGCTGCGGCGAGCGGCGACCACGCCTGGAGACTCCCGCTCCACGAGACATATGCGCGGTACATCAAGTCGATCTACGCCGACATGAAGAACTCGTCGGATCTTCGGCAAGCCGGGTCGATCTACGCGGCGCGCTTCCTCCAGGAGTTCGCCGGGGAGGGCCCGTGGGCGCACCTCGACATCGCCGGTACCGGGTACCTCGAGCGGAGCCGTGGCGACTACTACACCGCAAAGGGTGCGACCGGCTACGGCGTCCGGCTCCTCGCCGCACTCGCCGAGCGTCTGGTGCGATGAATCTCGACGTGGGTGAGGAGCGTGAGCTTCTCCGCCGCACCGTGCGGGCGTTCGGCGAGGAGGAGATCGCGCCCGTGGCCGAGGAGCTCGACCGAGAGCACCGGTTCCCGTACGAGCTCGTGGCTGGTCTCGCGAGCCTCGGCCTCCTGGGAATCCCCTGTCCGGAGTCCGTCGGGGGCGCCGGCGGCGACACGTTGTCCTACGCGATCGCGATCGAGGAGCTCGCGAGAGTCGACTCGTCCGTCGCGATAACGGTCGCCGCGCACACGTCGCTCGGAACGATGCCCGTCGCGCTGTTCGGGACAGACGAGCAGAAGGCCCGGTGGCTCCCCGACCTCACGTCAGGGAGGCGACTCGCCGCTTTCGGTCTGACGGAGCCGGACGCCGGATCCGACGCGGGCGCGACACGGACGGCCGCCGAGCTCGTCACCGGCTCCTGGATCGTGAACGGATCCAAGATCTTCATCACGAACGCCGGGACGGACATCACGGCATTCGTGACGATCACGGCGGCGACCGGAAGCGACGACGGCCACCCCGAGATCTCAAATCTCATCGTCCCCAACGGAACGCCCGGGTATGAGATCTCGGCTCCGATGCGCAAGCTCGGCTGGCACGCCTCGGACACACGCGTCCTCTCGTTTTCCGATTGCGCCGTGCCCGAAGACCATCTCCTCGGTCGGCGGGGCGCCGGCTTTCAGCAGTTCCTCGAGATCCTGGACGGCGGGCGCATCTCCATCGCCGCAATGGGACTCGGACTCGCGCAAGGGGCGTACGAGCTCGCGCTGAGGCACGCGCGGGAACGAGTTCAGTTCGGGCGCCCGATCGGCCGCTTCCAGGCCATCGGGTTCAAGCTCGCCGACATGGCGACGGAGATCGAGGCGGCCCGCGGACTCGTCTATCGCGCGGCCTGGCTCAAGGATCAGGGGAGGCCGTTTGCGCTCGAGGCGGCCATGGCCAAGCTCTACACGGGAGAGCTTTCTCACCGCGTAGCAAGTGAGGCACTCGAGATCCATGGCGGATACGGCTACATCGAGGAGTCGGCAATCGCGCGCTTCTACCGGGATCAGAAGGTGCTCGAGATCGGCGAGGGGACGAACGAGGTGCAGCGGATGGTGATCGCGAGACACCTCGGGTTCTGACGAATGGCGCCGCGAGCTGACCTCCCGAGCGGCACGGTCACCCTATGCTTCACGGACATCGAGGGCTCGACGCAGCTGCTCGAGACGCTCGGCGAGCAGTACGCGGCCGCGCGCGCGCACCACTCGATCGTTCGACGTACGCTCGGAGGGGAGGGCGGACTCGAAGTCGACACGCGGGGCGACTCGTTTCTCTACGTCTTCCCGGCTGCGATCAACGCACTCCGCGCCTGTGCCGACGTCCAGAGGGCTCTCGCATCAGAACCCTGGCCCGCAGGAGAACGAGTGCGAATCCGGATCGGCATCCACACCGGGGGCGGCGACCCTGACGGACGAGGGGTACGTCGGTCTCCACGTACACCAGGGCGCGCGGATCATGGCGGCTGCGCACGGCGGCCAGGTTGTGGTGAGCGACGCGACCGCGACGCTTACGGCGAGCGACGAACTCGGTCCGCTCACGCTTGTCGATCTGGGTGAGCACCGCATGAAGGACTTCGGCGCGCCGATCGGCCTCTTCCAGCTCGACGGCCCAGGGCTCGATTCGAACTTCCCGCTGCTCCGCACGCTCTCCGCGAGGTTCGCGAACGTGCCTTCGCTCCCCGGCCCGCTCGTTGGGCGCGACGACGAGGTTGCCGAGGTCATCAGGCTGATCGCCGACGAGCGACGGCGGCTCGTCACGCTCCCCGGCCCCGGCGGAACGGGAAAGACGAGCCTCGCTCTGCGGGCGGGAGCCGAGTTGCTCGACCGGTTCGAGAGCGGCGTCGTCTTCTGCGATCTGGCTCCCGTGACCGACCCTGCCCTCCTCGGCCCCGAGATCGCAAGTGCCCTTGGTCTCCGCGACAAGGGCGGCGTGCCCGCCGACGAGCTGATCGTCGCGTTCGCGCGGGACAAGGAGCTGCTGCTCATCCTCGACAACCTCCCGCTCGCGATCGAGCTCGCCGCCGCCCGCCTGCGCCTGTTCGCGCTTCCCGAGTTGCTCGCGCG
>JBBQXH010000181.1:0-5859 GCA_038209835.1 Gaiellales bacterium
GCCTTTATCGACCACCTTTGTGTTGTCGCTGAGGGTGTCGAAGTCGATCCGTCCTTCCCAGCCGGCGCTCGCCGCCGGGACGCTGATCGCGAGCATGCAGGCGGCCGCGGCGACCACTGTGAGTATCCATGTTTTCCGCACGAGTCCCTCCATTCGTCAACAGCGGAGCACGAGATGCCCCATTCAGAAACACGTGTCGGCCCCGAAATGGGGAACGGCGATCCCCCGAATTGGGGATCCACAGGCGATTCCGGTGGCCGCGTAGGCTACGGACGTGGATCCGGGCAAGCTCGTCTCCGCCGAGGAGGCCGTCACGCGAATCGGGGATGGTGCGACGATTCTCGTGGGCGGTTTCGGGCTCGTCGGCGCGCCGCTCGCGTTGATCGATCGTCTCGTCGAGACCTCGAACGCGCGCGACCTGACCGTCGTCTCGAACAACATCGGCGAGCCGGAGCGAGGGCTCGGGAGGCTGCTACGCCAGAGTCGGATTCGCCGGGGCATCTCGTCGTACTTCACGTCGAACCCCGAGGCGGTCGAGGCCGTCAATCGTGGAGACATCGAGGCGACGCTGCTTCCGCAGGGGACATTCGCAGAGGCGATCCGGGCGGGCGGCGCTGGAATCGGGGGCTTCTACACACCGGTCGGCGCGGGCACCCTTCTCGCCGAGGGAAAGGAAGAGCGTGAGATCGATGGCGTCCTTCACGTACTGGAGCGACCCATCCGCGGTGACGTGGCGCTGGTCTACGCGGCGAGGGGAGACGAGCTCGGCAACCTCTGGTATCGCCGAACCGCACGGAACTTCAATCCGCTCATGGCGACAGCCGCCGACCTCGTCATCGCGGAGGTCGGCGAGCTCCTGCCCTCCGGCGGGATCGTCGCCGAGGACGTGCACACGCCCCACCTCTATGTCGACCTGATCGTGGTCTCGCCGTGACCGGTGACGTCAAGGCGCTGATCGCCGAGCGAGCCGCGCGGGAGCTTCGACCCGGTGAGGTCGTGAACCTCGGCATCGGGATCCCGAACCTGATCCCGGGGTTCCTCGGCCCCGCGAGCGGCGTCGTCATCCAGACCGAGAACGGCCTCCTCGGCGTCGGGCCTCGGCCGCAGCCGGGTGAGGAGGATCCGGACGACATCGATGCGGCCAAGCTTCCCGTCACGGCTCTGCCGGGGGCCGCCTACTTCGACAGCGCCTCGTCCTTCGCGATGATTCGCGGTGGCCACGTCGACGTCGCCGTGCTCGGGGCGCTCCAGGTGAGCGCCACCGGCGACATCGCAAACTGGGCGGTGCCGGGAAAGAGCGTTCTCGGGGTGGGCGGGGCGATGGATCTCGTCGTTGGGGCGAGGCGGGTGATCGTCACGATGACGGCGACCAGCTCCGCTGGCGAGCCCAAGATCGTGCCGCGGTGCACCTATCCGCTGACGGCCAGAGGCGCCGTCGATACGTTCGTCACCGAGCTGGCCGTCTTTCGCGTGCAGGAAAGCGGGCTGGTTCTGACCGAGTTCCTCGGCGGCGCGAACCTCGAGGACGTGGCCGCCGCCACGGCGGCACCGTACGAGGTGGCTCTAACGAATTGAGTCGGCGGTCTGCTCGAACGCCGTGTGGAGGGGAGGCCAGTTCCCCTTCCGCCGTTCGTTCCAGCGCACAGTCGCCCACTCGTCCCACGAGTACCCGTGCGTCTCGAGGAACTCGCCACCGGCCCAGATGCCGATGCCGAGGCGGTCGATGGGCATGTCGGAGACCGTGCCGTCGTCGTTCTGGACGAACACCCGGCGGCTCGACGGATCGGAGAACGTGAGCATCATCCAGGGGATGCGGAGCTCGAGCACCGTGTCCTTGCCGTCGACGAGGTTTCGCTCGTCATAGTCTTCGGCCTCCGGATCGCTCGTTCCGAACTGCAGGTGGCTGATGTCGCGGAGCTCGGTGTCGCGCTCCTCGCCTGTCACGGGGACGGTGTACGGCTTGTTCAGGATCATTCTGATCGGCGCCCAGGACCCGCTTCCCTCCTTGACCTCCGCCGGATCGACAGGCACGTAGCCAAAACGCAGGCCCCATCTGACCGAGATCGGATCGATCCACGCCGCCTGGAAGATGCGCGCCTGATCGCCGGGGCCGACGGTAACGAGAACGTCGGCCCCGGGGAACGCCCCGTTCGTGTCCGGGATACCGCCGTTCTCGCCGGGGCGGACATCGAAGCCGATCTTCACGGGCTGCTCTTTCCACGCATCCGGCTCGGCGAAGCGAAGGCGCAGGTAGAGGAACTCCTCGTCCTTCGTCGCGCGCACCTCGGACACGGGCCCGCGCGACTCGGCGATCACCTGGCTGCCGTTCGTCGGCCATTCTTCGTCGCTGCCGTCGAGCAGCGCGACACGAGACTGGCCCGGGTCCGTGGCGATGACCCCGAAATGCTCCTCGTTCGTCAGCGTGTTGCGCCAGAGCTGCCGGCGATCCCAGGTGATCTCGTAGTCCACCGTGTTCCAGGTGAACTTGAACCATTCGTCGAGCCACATGAAGTACATGCCTCCGGCGAAGCCCTCGTCCTGGATGTCGCGCAGCATGTCGGCGCTGATCTGCCCTGCCTCCGGCTCGGAGTGCCCGCCTTGGTTTCGCCCGAGCGGTCCGAGGTGCGCGATGCCGATCCCGCTCGGGACGGCGAACTCCGTCACCATCACGGCCTGCCCCTTGTGGTGCTCTCGAAGCTGATGCAGGTAGGCGGCGTATGGATCGACCTCGCCGTCGCGCGGGCGCTGATAGGTCTGGTAGTCCGGCGTCAAGCGCAGGAAGTCGGGGTAGTACGGGTAGACGTGATAGCTCGCGAAGAAGCCGGCGGGCCACGCCGCGGTCGCGTGGACGTGCATCGGGTCGACTGCAACCTTCTTCTCGTTCTTGAACGGCTCGTAGGGATGCTCGAGCGGATCGGTCGTGAGCCAGTTCGTGAACGTCAGTGGCCGCGACCAGCCGCGCGCTGCCTCCAGCTCGGCCGTGTGGTCGAGCATCGACGTGAGCCAGCTCTCCATCGGGGTCGCATCTGTCGAGGCCGTGAAGTAGCGACCCTGGAAGGGCGGGGTGCCCGCGTTCTTGTTGTCGCTTGCAAGCGTCGCGGTCGGATCCCACTCGACACCGAGCGCCCATGCGAGCACCCACGGGGAGATGTCGCTCGAGTACTTCCCGCCGGCGTGTCCCCGCTGGAGCGGAAGATCGGCGTCGCCGTGCACGACCGCGACCGCCCTCTCGATCTCCGCGCGGAACTCGTCCGTGACCTCGGACGAGTAGACGTCCTGGGTCGACAAGAACTCGTCCTCGGGAATCCAGATGCCGTGGATGACGTAGATCGGGGCGTCGGGGTGCGCGAGGTCGTAGGCGCGCACCGCGTCGTAGAACACGGGCCGCAGGATGGTGTAGACACGGACGGCTCGCACGCCCAGCTCGGCCATCTCGGGCAGCCAGCGGTCGTAGTCGGCCCGGGTTGCCGCCACCTCGCCCGGGAAGGTTCCGGGTACGGACGAACCGAGATTCACACCGGGCCAGAAGCGGGGCTGGAACGATCCGTCGATCCCGAGCTCGACGTACTGGCTCCCGGCTCTTGCCGGAAGCGTGAGCCCGTCGACCTGAACGGGCGAGCCCGCGAAGCTGACCGTCGGCTCATGCTTCGCCCCGATCATGCCCGTGAGACCGAGCGCGCCGAGCGTGATCGCGGCGAGCGCGAGCACGGCGGCGCCACCGAGGAGGAGCCTGAAGGCAGACACTCAGTGCTGTATCGGCAGGCAGCTCTCGCGCGTTGAGGGGCCTCGTGTCAGCGCTCGAGCGGAGCGGACTCGGTTCGCCATTCGAACAGGCTCCCGGCGTACGCGGTGAGGAGCGCGAGCGCCGTCAGCATCTCGATCATCGTCGCGGTCCGCGCCCCGCGCGAGGTCGCGACGATGTCGCCGGGTGGTGAGATGAACGCGGTCGACACCGCGTAGTAGAAGAAGTCGGCGAAGAACGGTTCCGGGCCGAGGCCGGTGAATGCGCTCTTCGGCCGGTACCACCAGACCCCGAGATAGAAGAACGTCCAGAAGAGAAAGAAGGCGAGCCCGAGTAGCGGGAGCCCGATCCTGCGGATGAGGACGCCGTCTCAACCACGATTTCTTGACGGGCGGCTCGTCGACTGGCGGACGACGTTCGATTGGCAGGCGCACACAGCGAGGCTAGCGCCCGGCCCGGCCGACCTCGACTCGGTTTCGACTCAGAAGGTCGCCGAGCGAACGCCGGTCGCGATCAGGAGCAGGATGATCGCCGCGACGATCAGCCGGTAGACGACGAACGGGGTGTAGCTGTGGCGCCGTACGTACCCGAGCAGGGCCGCGATGGCGATCAGGCCGGTTCCGGCTGCGGCGATGGTACCGACGACAAACGGGCCCACCCACCCGTCTGGGAGATCCCCGAAGACGACGTCCTTCAGCCCCTTGTAGATCACCGCACCGAGAACCGTCGGAACGAGCAGCAGGAACGAGAAGCGCGCCGCCGAGTCGCGGTCGAGCTTCATGAACCGGCCGGCTGTGATCGTGATGCCCGAGCGCGACACGCCCGGCATCAGCGCGAGGCACTGCGCGAACCCCATGACGAGCGCCTGGCGCAAGCCGAGATCGGCCATGCCGCGCTCCTGTGGCTGCTGGTCGGCGATCCAGAGGACGATGCCAAAGACGGCGAGGAAGATCGCGATCTGCCAGGGCTCGCCGAGATGGTCGGCGATCACGGACTCGAATGCGGCCCCGATGATCAGCGCCGGGATCGTGGCGACGACGACGAACCAGACAACGCGCTCGTCCTGGTCTGCGATCTGGCGACGCGCGATCGATCGGCCAAGCGCGCCGAGGAGCCGCAGGATGTCCGACCAGAAGTAGGCGATGACCGCCACCAGGGTGCCGAGGTGCAGGGCGACGTCGAAAGTCTGGTTGAACGAGTCGTGCGTCTCCAGGTAGGTCCAGTCGAAGAGCCACGGGACGAGGATCAGGTGGCCCGAGGACGAGATGGGTAGAAGCTCCGTCGCGCCCTGGACTATCCCGAGGACGAGCGCCTGCCAGTCGCTCAGCGCGCCCGGAACCTCGCCGTACCCGACTGCTGCGAGGACGACCGAGACCAGCAGGGCCACGGCCGAGACGACGTAAATCCAGACGCGGCCCACTCGACGCAGTATCGTACCCATCGTCCATGGACAGAAACCAGGCGATCATCGCGGTGGTTGCGGCCGTGCTCGTGGTTTTCAGCCTCACCGTTTCGATGGTCGTGCCGAAGCGGAATCCGAGCTTCCCGGGAAAGCGGCTGGGCATCTTCTTCGGCATCGTGCTCCTTCTCGTGGCGGGGATGCTCACCACGGTCGTCGTCTTCGGCTCGGAGGATGCCGAGGTCGAGGCGACCCCGGCGGCCGAGACCCAGCCTGCCGAGACCGGTGGCGGGACCGTCCCGGCAGAGACGGGCGCTTCAGCCGAGACCGGCGCGCCAGCCGCGACCGGCGCTGCGCCTGCCGGTGACGCTGCGGCCGGCAAGGAGGTCTTCGTCTCCGCGGGTTGTGGTAGCTGCCACACGCTTGCCGCAGCCGGCTCGAACGGCAACGTCGGCCCGAGCCTCGACGACGCGAAGCCTCCGTACGAGCTGGTGGTCGACCGGGTCACGAACGGGAAGGGCGTGATGCCGGCCTTCGAGAAAGAGGGAATTCTCGACGAGCAGCAGATCCAGGACGTCGCCGCGTACGTCGTCGAGTCGACGTCCGGCTAGTACGGGGTCCGGTCTTTCCAATTTGCCTCGATTCCACAATGCAAGACCAGCCCCCCATGAGGCGGCGAGGGCGGGGTTAGAACCCCCGTCCCCGCCTGGGTCCGGGG
>JBBQXH010000182.1:0-5850 GCA_038209835.1 Gaiellales bacterium
TCCCGGCTTCACGGCCCCCAAGCTGCTCTGGGTACGCAGGCACGAGCCGGAGCTCTACGAGCGGATCGCCCACGTCCTCCTGCCGAAGGACTACGTCCGCCTGCGGCTGACCGGCGAGCGCGCCACCGACGTTGCGGATGCCTCGGGGACGCTGCTCTTCGACGTCGAGAGACGGTGCTGGAGCGAGGAGATGCTGTCTCTGCTCGATCTCTCGCACGATCCGCTTCCGCGGGTGCACGAGTCGCCCGAGGTCTCGGGCGAGATGCCTGCCGGAATCCCCGTCGCCGCCGGTGCGGGCGACCAGGCGGCGGGGGCCGTCGGCGTCGGCGTCGACCGGCCGGGGCCGCTTTCGATTCAGCTGGGAACGTCGGGTGTCGCGTTCGCAGCGCTGCCCTCGTATCGGGCGGATCCCGAGGCGCGCGTCCATGCGTTCTGCCACGCGGTTCCCGGCGCCTGGCATGCGATGGGGGTGATGCTCTCGGCGGCCGGCTCGCTTCGGTGGCTACGAGATACCGCTGCGCCGGATGTCGGGTTCGCCGATCTGACGGCGGAGGCCGAGGGCTGGGAGCCCGGCGCCGAAGGGCTCACCTTCCTGCCGTACCTCGCCGGAGAGCGAACGCCTCACGCCGATCCCGGCGCGCGGGGAGCGTTCGTCGGGCTCTCGCTCCGCCACGATCGAGGTGCACTCGTGCGGGCGGTGCTCGAGGGAGTCGCGTTCGGGCTCAGGGACTCGCTCGAGCTCCTAAAGTCGCTCGGCGTCGAGCCAGACTCGGCTCGCGTGCTCGGCGGCGGCGCGAAGAGCGAGCTCTGGCTCCAGATCGTGGCCTCGGTCCTCGGGATCCCTCTGGCGCGCGTCGCGGTCGAGGAGGGCGCCGCGTACGGTGCAGCCCTGCTCGGCGGAGTCGCGGCCGGCGTATTCCGCGACGTGCACGAGGCCGTCGAGCGATGCGTCCGGATCAGAGACGTCGTCGAGCCCATCCCCGCCTGGCAGGACGCGTACGCCTCCGGCTACGAGCGCTACCGCGCCCTCTACCCGGCGCTTCGTCCGTTCGAGGCAGCCTGAAGCCGCGTTCGTGCCTCCGTCCAGGACGGTGGCACAGCCGTTCCCGAGACCTCCCAGCGAGCTGTTGCGAAGCCGGGCATACGGGCGCCATATTCCCGCGTGAGCGCCCGGTGCGGCTCGGCGCGGGCGAACGAGGACAGGGCCGCGCTCGTCTCCCACACCGAGAGCGTCCAGAACCGCTTTCTGGGCAGATGGGCGTCGAGCGAGTAAGCGACTGCACCCGCCGACTCCTCGAGTTGCCTCACCACCTGCTTTGTCGCGCGGAGGAACTCGCGGATCTCCGTGTAGCGCTCGAGCGGGAGATACGTGACGATTGCGAGGTATTCCCGTTCCGGGTCGACCTCGACGAGCCGCTTCCACGGTCGGGCGGGCATGATCGAGCCGCGACGCTAGCAGATTCAGTCCGGCGCGACTTCTGACCCGTTCGGGGGGTTTCGCGTCAGGTGAGGGTTGCGGTCCGCGCCCAATGGCGTCACTCTACGAATCCAATGTTCCGGACGCTTGTCGCCATCCTGCTCATTTCCGTGCTGGCGGGCGCGGCGCTCGCCTCGACGGCCTCGGCGACCCGGCGTCCGTCCGCAGGCGAGCGTCTGGCCATTCGCACCGCGACTGAGGCCTGGCTCGAGAAGAATCTCGAGCCCGCTTTCCTCGAGAAGACGGGCATTCTGGGGATCGTCGTCTCGAGCGCGAATCACCAGTATGCGCGCGTGAACGTGCTGATCCGGCAGGTCGGCTACGACGCGATGCTGCTGCGGGCCACGTCGAAGGGTTGGAAGGTTCTCGACTTCGGCTCGGGAGGATTCGGCTGTAACCTCGCCCCGCGCGCGGTCATGAAGGATCTCTTTGGAGGATGTGTGTCGTGAGCCGGCGATTCGCCAGAGCGATCCTGGCCGTGAGCCTGGTTTTCGCGTTGTCGGCAGCACTTGCGGCCACCGCGTCGGCCAAACGGCCGCCGAAGCCAGGCGAGCGATCCGCGATCCGCGCAACCTGGGCGGCGTTCCTTGCGATGCCAGACTCGCCCGCGGCTTCCGACGACTGGATCACGAAGATCTGGATCTCGACCGCCAACACGAGCTACGCGCGGATCAACCTGGCATCGCCGACGGTCGGGCCGTCCACGGCACTCCTGAGAAAGCGGCCGTCAGGCTGGCGGGTCAGTCAGTTCGGCTCGGCGGACTTCCCGTGCCGTGCCGCTCCGGCGAAGGTCTGGCGCGATCTGTTCCCGGCCGGCTTCTGCGTTTAGAGGCTTGATGTGAGTGACCGCACGTCTGGATGAGGGCCCACCGATCGAGGCAACCACGCTCCTTGGTGCAGGCGGCTCCCCAGACGCACGCCCACTCCACATCAAGCCTCTAGCCCCCAGGCTCATCGGCGTGCGCGCCTCTCGTCAAGCGAGCTGGAGCTGGCGGAACGGGTCGAGGTTCGACACGCCGACGCCGACGAGACGTAAGGCTCCAGGGCGGTCGGCGAGCGCGCGGTCGAGAAGGGCACACGCGAGCTCCCCGATCCTGGCCGGATCATCGATTCCGACGGGGAGCGACTGCGAGCGGCTCCTGATCGAGAAGTCGGTGTAGCGAACCTTCGTCGTGACGGTCCGGGCGCTCAGTTCCGAGACCGAGAGGCGCTCGGCCAGCCGTTCGGCCATCCGGCGGAGCTCTGCGTGAAGCTCGTCACGATTGGTGACGTCTTGATCGAACGTTTCTTCGGTAGAGATCGAGACGGTCTCGGTCTCGGTCTCGAGTTGCCTCGGATCGATGCCGCGGGCTCGATTGCGAAGCAGAACACCGACCTTCCCGGGCAGAAGCCGGGAGATGTCTGCGTCCGGTAGCGCAGCCAGCCCGCCGATCGTCTCGATGCCGGCGGCCACCAATCGCTCCTCGGCTCGCGGGCCGACGCCAGGGAGGAGACGCACGTCGAACGGCGCGAGGAAGGCCGCCTCGCGACCCGGCAGGACGACCATCAGCCCGCCCGGCTTGCGTCGATCGCTGGCGACTTTGGCAACGACCTTGCACGTCGCCACGCCGAGCGAGGCCGACAGGCTCGTCGTCGCCCGCACGGCGGCCTGCACGGCCTCTGCGACCGCCCGTGCCCGGGCGAAGTCAGCAGCGACGCTTCCGATGTCGAGGTAGCCCTCGTCGAGGCCGGTGCGCTCGATCGTCGGGCAGACCTCCCGAACCGAGCTCCAGACCGCGCGGGAGTACGTGGAGTACAGGCTGTGACGTGGCCGGACGAATACCGCCTCCGGGCAGCGTCGCATCGCCTCGGCGCAGCTCATGGCCGAGTGGATGCCATAGCGGCGGGCGACGTAGTTCGCCGTCGCAACGACGCCGCGTCCGCGTGGATCGCCGCCCACGACGAGCGGCTTCGTGCGCAGCTCCGGCGCTTCGAGTTCCTCGACGGCTGCGAAGAACGCGTCGAGATCGAGATGAGCGACGATCACCGCGCCGGATCGACGCCCCGAGAACAAGACTGCCGGTAGCCTTGAGTCATCGAGCCAGTATGCACAGCAGGTCCGACGTGGAAATCCGATCACTCGGCCCGCCCGTATTCGCTCACGGATACCAAACTGAAAGGAGCTCCATGCGCCGGTCGATCGCACTCGCGCTCGTAGCCCTCGTCACCGTGGCGCTCGTTGCCGTCGGTGCAGCGCAGGGCGCCTCGAGCAAGGTGAAGGGAACGCTGAACGGGACCGTGGGCCCCGGCTTCACGATCACGCTCTCGAAGAAGTCCGTGAAGGCGGGGAAGTACAAGTTCGTCATCAAGGACAAGTCTTCGATTCATAACTTCCATATCAAGGGCCCGGGCGGGATCAACAAGTCGACGTCGGTCGGCTCGACCGGGACGACGACGTGGACGCTCACGCTGAAGAAGGGCACGTACAAGTTTGTCTGCGATCCTCACTCGAGCACCATGAAGGGCACGCTGAAGGTCACCTGAGCCGTCGCGTCCTGGAGGAAGTCGGGGGCCGGTTTTCGCCGGCCCCCGGTGCGTTCTACGCCTTCGACAGGCTGAGCACGCCGTCAGACAGGGTGCCGCTCAAGGTGACGGGCGCGTCTGACCACGTCACCTGTGCGAGCGACGGATCGTTCGTCTTCGTGAGGCCCGCGATTGCGCGGAGGTCCGCTCCACGGATCACGATCGAGGGCTGGCCGCACTGGGGAGGATACGACTCGAGAAGAGCGCTGCAGAGCCTCGCCTGCCCGCCCTCGGGGGCGACTAGGAACCCCTCGACGCTGACCTCTCCCGACCGGTCGAGCGCCTTCTCTACCGAGAGAACGCCGCCGCCATCGCCACCGCAAGCTGCGACGCCGAGCGTAGCGAGAACGGCGACTGCAACGAGGATGACCGCGCGGGTTCTCGTCGAAGGGCTCACGTCAGTCTGACGGCCGGCTCTCCCTGAATGTTCCCCGCCTTACACTCCGGGCGTGCATCGCTACACGGACGAGACGGAGCGGCTTGCGCAGGCGATTCTCGACTACACGCGCGATCGGCTGCGGCTCGATCCCGTCCCGCTCGACGGCCCCCGGACGCCCGAGGAGCTCGCCCGGCACGCCGGCCAGACGATCACCGCGAACGGCCTCGGCGGAGACCAGGCGCTCGCGCTCTTCGTGGATGTCCTCGCGCCCGCCTGCATCTCGGTCGACCATCCGCGCTTTCTCGCGTTCATCCCCGCCGCACCGACCGAGGCGTCAGCACTGTTCGATCTCGTCGTGGGCGTGTCGTCGATCTTCGGCGGCAGCTGGTTCGAGGGAGCCGGCGCCGTGTACGCGGAGAACCAGGCGCTTCGCTGGATCTCCGATCTCGCTGGGCTTCCGCCTGAGGCCGGCGGCGTCTTCGTTCAGGGTGGGACGGTCGGGAATCTCTCGGCGCTCGTGACGGCGCGACATGCGGCTCGGCAGAGGAACACGTCGTCACCGGCGCGGTGGAAGGTCGCGGCGAGCGGCGAGGCGCATTCCTCCATCCACGCCGCTGCGAATGTCATGGACGTCGACATGCTCGAGGTGAAGCCGGATGAGCGCGGCCGACTGACAGGGCCCCTGCTGCGCGAGACACTCGCCGTTGCCGACACCGATGGGCTGTTCGCCGTCGTCGCAACGGCGGGGACGACGAACCTCGGGATCGTGGACGATCTCGCCGGAGTCGCAGATGTCTGCGCCGAAAGAGAGCTCTGGTTCCACGTCGACGGTGCGTACGGTGGCGCGGCGCTCGCAGCGCCCTCGGTTCGCCACCTCTTCGCGGGCGTGGAGCGGGCCGACTCGTTCATCGTCGATCCACACAAGTGGCTCTTCGCGCCATTCGACTGCTGCTCGCTCGTCTATCGGGAGCCTGCTCTCGCCCGGGCTGCGCACGTCCAGAGGGCCGGCTATCTGGACGTGCTCGACACGCCTGGAGTGTGGAATCCGTTCGACTATGCCGTCAACCTCTCGCGGCGCGCACGAGGCCTTCCGTTCTGGTTCTCGCTTGCGACGCATGGGACGGCGGCCTACTCGGAGGCGATCGAGCAGACGCTCGCGGTCACCCGTGCTGCCGCGGAGGACATTCGCAGCCGCTCCTACCTGGAGCTGGTGGAAGAGCCCGACCTCTCAGTCGTCGTGTTCCGCCGGCTCGGCTGGTCTCCCGCCGACTATGCGGATTGGTCGGCTCGGCTGATGAAGAGTCAGCTCGGGTTCGTCGTCCCGACGATTCACGCGGGCGAGACGGTGACGCGATTTGCGATCGTCAACCCACGGACGACCGAAGCGGATATCACACAGATCCTCGACACAATGCAAGGCGCCGAAGGCGCC
>JBBQXH010000183.1:0-5824 GCA_038209835.1 Gaiellales bacterium
ACGAGGACTTCGCCGGCCGCTCGTGGCATCACTACCCGCTCCAGCGCTGGAAGGGGCTCGAGCACGAGGAGCTCCAGACCGAGAACACGCGCTCGCCGCTTCTGTCCTACCCGGTCGGGACGATGCTCGACTCGATCTACAAGACGTGGCGCTGGCCGCGTGTCGTCGACAGGGTCGAGCACGATCCGAAGAACCCGCTCGAGTACGCGAAGATCTGGCGGATCTCCCAGCAGGCAGCTGCCTCGGAGAAGCCCGTCAAGTTCGGAACCTGCTCCGCGCAGGTGCTCGCGTTCTTCCTCGACAGCCACACGTCGCACTACGACCTCGACGACAAGAAGCAGCTCACGTGGGACATGGCGGAAGCCATGAACCTCGAGCTCAGGCAGCTGGCGGCGTCCGGCTGCAAGGTCATCCAGATCGAGGAGCCGACACTCCACTTCATGGCCTGCTACTACCCAGAGATGACGGACCTGATCGACTTCCTCGTCGACTGCTTCAACAAGGAGATCGAGGGCCTCGACGACGTCGAGATCTGGATCCACACCTGCTGGGGGAACCCGAACATGCAGAAGGTGTTCTCCGACGAGTCGTACGCGAACTCGGTCGAGATCTACCTCGACCGGCTGAAGGGCGACGTCTGGACGATCGAGGCGACCGAGAACGACCTGAAGGAGCTTCCCCTCTTCGCGCCCTACAAGGACTCGCTGAAGAAGAAGGTCGCGGTGGGTGTCGTCAGCCATCGCACCCTCCAGGCCGACTTTCCGGAAGTCGTGGCCGCACGGGTCCGCAGGGCACTCGAGTACATCCCAGCCGACAAGCTCGTGCTCTCGACCGACTGCGGCTTCGGCCGACAGGGCTTCAACCGGCACATCGCGTTCTACAAGTCAACGGCGATCCCGCAGGGGCGGAACATCGTCCTCGAAGAGCTCGGCCTCGAGCCGCGCTACGTCCCGGCCGCGGACGAGAAGCTGGCCTGGGACTGGCTCCCCGATCACGAGCCGCTCACCCATCTGAAGCCGCTTCGCTAGATGGACTACCCGGGGGTGCGTGGGGCCGGAAGCAGGCTCCACGCACCCAGCTCTGAGCCTCACCCGGCCTGGATTGGCCAGGCGAGCGCGCTCGCCTGGTCGCCGGCACGCGCGAAGCCGATCCCGACGTTCGTCCCGGCTGTGAGCGGGCTAACGGGTTTTCCGGCGACGAGCAGCGTCGTCGCATCCGGCCCGGCGGCAAGCGCCGGCAAGGGACTGCCGTTGATCCAGACCGCAGCATCGGTGATCGGAGCCCCTGCCTCGACGCGCATGCCGAGCTGCGGCTTCGTCCCCGCCTCGACGCCGGCCGACGGGACGACAGGCGTCAGCGTCACCGGCCCACCGATCTCGAGCCGCCAGAACCCGCCCTCGTTCCGGAGGGCAACGGCGTACGCGGCCGACTGCGTCTTCCCGTCGACGGTCCGAGAGCCGACGATCGCCGCGACAGCCCACCCGGGCACCGTGCGCACCGCCAGAACGACGCGGTAGTCCGTGCCGGCGAATGATCCGATTCCCGCCTCGAAGTCCTTGGCAAACCGGTCTGCAAACGTGCCGCTGTCACCCCCGAGCCGATCCTGCGTCTCGGACGACAGCAGCGGCCACATGGCGTTGGCGTCGCGCTGCCCGGCGGCCTCGACGAACAGCTTCAGCGCCGCACCTGCAGCCGGGGCGACCGACGTGGTGGGCTCCGTCCCGGTCGGGACCGTCAGCACGTTCGTCGTCGCAACAGGCTGTGTCCCTGTCGTGCTCGACCCGCCACTCCCCGTGCATGCCGCGGTGCCAAGCACGAGCGCGAAGGTCGTCGCGAGCACCGCGCAGCGCAGACGGCCGCGCTCAGGCATTGGTGCCGCCCTCGACACGGAAGGGCGCCGCTCCTGCCGTGGCGGTCTCGCCCGTGCTTGCGAAGACGACGACCACATGGCGACCGGACCGGAGCGGCCTGGCAGGCTTCGCCGCCACGAAGACGTCTCGTCCGCTCCCGTTGACATTGCCGGGAACCGGCTTGCCGTCGAGCCAGACGCCCGCCTCGGTGATCGGCAGCTTCGCCCGCGCACGAAGGAGAATTCGTGGCTGCGCCTCGGATGTCTTGCGGCCGGGCGAGTTGAGCTTGAGGCGGATCGACTCGCCGAGATCGAGCCTCCAGCCGCCGTTCTCCCGGGCGAGCGGTGCAGCGTATGCCGCGTACTCGTTCTTCCCCTCGCGGGTCCTCGTGCCCGCGATCGCCGCGACCCCCCAACCGCTCGGGGTCACCTGGGAGAGAACGATGTCGTATGAGGTTTGAGCGAACGATCCGAGGCCGCTCTGGAACCCCTCGGCGTAGTCCTTCTCGAACTCGGAGAGCGTCGGGCCGAGCCGCGACCGGCTCTGCTGCGAGAGAAGTCCCCACATCGCCTCGGCGTCGCCACGACCTGCCGCCTGGACGAAGAGGTCGAGGGTGCCCGCGACCTCCTGATCATCGATCGGCTTCGTCGCGGTGGTCGTCGACCCCTGCTCGGTCGTCGCCTCGTCGGGCCCGCCGCTCCCGCAGGCGCCAGTCGCGAGCAGGAGGACGACGAGCAGGCCTGCTGCGAGCATCGACCGGCGGAGCACGGAGTTCAGTCTCGCAGAAGTCGTCCGGCTGAATGCCGACCCTGCGGCCGTGACAAGTCGGCCTCGGTTGGCCATGATTCCCGGGCGTGGTCGTTCTCTACCTCCTCAGACATGCCAAGTCGAGCTGGGACGATCCTGCGCTCGCCGACCGCGAGCGGCCGCTCTCGCCACGCGGCCGCGAGGCAACGAGGCGGCTCCGTGCGCATCTCGGTAAGAAGCGCATCTCGCCCGGGCTCGTTCTCTGCTCACCATCCACCAGGACGCGCGAGACGCTCGACGGCATCAGGCCGGCGCTCCGCAAGCGCACGCCGGTCGAGTTCGACGACGTCCTCTACGGAGCCGGAGCCGACGAGCTCCTGCGACGGCTACTCCGTATCCCGGTCGACGTTCCGTCCGCGATGGCGATCGGGCACAATCCCGGCCTGGAGATGCTCGCCGAGCTGCTCGCCGCCAGGGGTGACCCGCTCCCGCGGCTTCACCAGAAGTTCCCGACGGGAGGCCTCGCGACCCTCGTCTCGGACTGCGCCTGGAGCGAGCTCCGGCCAGGATGCGCCGAGCTCGCGGACTTCGTCGTCCCGCGCGAGCTCGCCTGACCGGGAGCGGTGATCAGCGGGAGAACGTGTCGACCCGGCTGCCCTCGCTCCAGTCGACGCGGCACTCGCCCCACATCCCGGCGCCATCGTGCCGCGCATCCTTCACGGCGTCGACCAGCTCGAGCGAATACAGACCCTCGTCCCCTCGGTAGAAGTACGGGGCCGCGGCGCCCGCACGCACGAGATCGACGTTCACGTTGCGACCCTCGACGAAGACATATCGAAGCAGCCGCCCGAACTTGTCGCTGGCGTCGAGCCCGAGGTCGGCCTCGAGCCGGACGGTCGTACCGGGCGGCGCCAAACGCTCGAGGGTCGCCTTCGCCGCCACCGCGTAGCACTCGCGCTCGCCGAGCTCGGGAGCGTCGACCTGGAGGAGCCGGACTCGCGTTCCCGTCTCGAGCTCGAGCGTGTCGCCGTCCGCGACGCGTGCGACGATCGCCTCGGCCCCGAGCTCGTCTTCCTTCGGGCCGCCGCTGCACCCGGAGGCGACGACGAGGACGACGAGCGACAGTAGGAGAAGAGGCCGTTTCATTCTCTTAACGGAAACGGCACGTTGAACTCAATACGGGTCCGGCACCATTGGTTGTGCGATGACTCGGCTCCTGAATCCGCTCTTTCTCCTCGGTATGGGTTTCCTGCTCTCCATGCTCGCTGTCGCCGTCGTGAGCATCGCCACGGCACTCTAGGCTCGTAGCCTCTACGGTCGCTGGGCGGCGTCGAGCGCGATTTCCCGCAGCGCCGCGACAAGCCGCGGATCCTCCCCGACCGGTGGCAGGATCTCGACGGCGAGGCCCGGATGCGAGGCACGAACCGTCTCTGCGCGTGCCTCGATGTCCCGGTGGACATGGATGCCGCTCGCCATGAAGAGCGGGAGGATGCGAAGGAGATCGATCCCCGAGGCGGCGGCCTCGTCGCCGGCCTCCTCGAGCGTTGGCCGCGCGGACTCCATCCAGGCGAGGCCGACCCTCTCCTCGCCGACGTCGGCTGAGATCTCGCTCGCGAGTCGCTCGAACGGCGCGCGCCAGCGAGGGTCCGGGCTTCCGTGCGCGAACAGCACCAGCCGGACGGCGGTCACCTCGCATCCCAGCCGATGACGTGCATCCCCTCCCACCAGCTCGGCATATCCTTGCCGCTACCCGGGATGTCGAAGAGCATGGACGCCATGGTCTGCGCCGCGAGGTAATCCCCGGTTGCCCGGGCGACACGATCCCAGTCCGAGTCGTCGACCACGATCAACGCTCGTGCCGCGAGATACGGCTCGATCAGGACGAGCCCGTCGAGCTGCGCCTCGTAGGAATGCAAGCCGTCGTAGTAGTAGACCCCGACCGTACGGCCTTCGAGCGTTCCGTCCCTCAGGATCTCGAAGGCGTCTCCCTCGACGACGGTCACGTGCTCGACGCCGAAGCGCGCGCAGTTCGCCAGAAGCGCCTCAGAGCTCCCGCCCTCCTTCGAGAAGTCGTCCACCGCGACGTACTCGCCGGGGTTTCCGAGCCCGGCGGAGACGAGGCTCGTCCCGCGGAACGACCCGACCTCCAGGTAGCACTCACCCGCGTCGACGAGGTGGGCTGCGAGGTTCAGAAGGGCGAGGTTGTTCTCGCGTGCGAGCCCCGGTATCTCCTCGAGGATCTCGGCGAACTTCCGGTCGCGTGGGTGCTCGGCTGTCGGGAAGCCGTCGAAGAGCCCCGGCAGCCGGTCGATGAAGGCCTCGACGTCCACGTCAGTCGAGGGTGACGGCCATGCGAGAGTTTGACGGAGCGCCTAGCGAAGGGTCGACCAGCACCAGATCCTCGGCCCGGGCACGCGTCAGGAGCTCAGGATCGAGACGGGTGGTCGCCAGCCCGGGGTCGGCGATGCCCGCGTCGGCCAGCAAGGTGCCGTCCGGGCTCCAAACGGCACTGCCACCGCACCCGTGGTACGGGCCGCTGGGGCCGCTGTGGTTGGCGACGACGACGTAGACGGCGTTGTCCAGCGCCCGAGCCGGGCAGACCGTGGCGCGCTTGTGGGCACCGCGGCCCTGACCGAACATCGAGCCGACCAGGTACGCATGGCAGCCGTCGAGCGCGGCGGCGCGGACGTGCTCCGAAAAGCTCGAGTCCCAGCAGATCGCGAGCCCGAGGCGCCAGCCCTCGAGGGTGAGTGTCAGCCCCGAAGCGCCGCGGCTGAAGCCGGCGACCCGCTCGGCAGAATCGACATGCTGCTTGTCGTACCGGCCGGCGACTTGGCCGTCCTGGCCGATGACAATGGCAGAGATATGCAGCTCCCCGCTCTCGGGATGGCGAGTTGGGGCTCCGACGACCAGCGCGGTGCGGGTCTCGGCGCAGGCGATGGCCATTGGGTTCAACCTGGGGTCGTCGCGGCTCAGCGTGTAGGTCTCGGGGTCGGCCGTGATCCCATCCAGCTCGTAGCCGGTCAGGAACAGCTCCGGGAGGATCAGCAGGTCGGCGCCGTCGTCGGCGGCGCGGCAGAGCAGGTCGGCAGCGACGGCGACGTTCGCGGGGATATCGAGCGGGGTACAGGTCGCCTGCCCCGCCGCCACGGTGAGCGGGCCAGCGGGAACGACACGGAGATCATGTGCTACCACGCGCCCCCTCCTCCTCCGCCGCCCCCGCCTCC
>JBBQXH010000184.1:0-5681 GCA_038209835.1 Gaiellales bacterium
ATCGCCCTCTGGGAACGCGGCGAGGCGCTCCACCGGCTCTGTATCTCGAAGCTCGACGCCGCGCAGGGGAGGATCGAGCAGCTCGGCAGCGCCGCGCAGGAGGACTGATAGCCTCCTTCCATGGCCAAGAAACAGTCGTTCCACGAGGCGTTGAACGCCCACGTCGGTCGCGAGTTCGCCGCGGAGCAGCAGTACATCGCGATCGCAGTCTACTTCGACGAGCAGACCCTTCCGCAACTCTCTGCGCACTTCTACCGCCAGGCTGTCGAGGAGCGCAACCACGCGATGATGATGGTTCAGTATCTCCTCGACCGAAACCAGTCCGTCACAATCCCCGGTGTCGACGCGCCGAAGGTCGAGTTCGCAGACGCCGTCGAGCCGGTTGCAATCGCACTCTCGCAGGAGCAGACCGTCACGAGACAGATCTCCGCCCTCATGGGGCTTGCCCGCGCCGAGAGCGACTACGTGGCCGAGGAGTTCCTCCAGTGGTTCCTCAAGGAGCAACTCGAGGAGGAGTCGAGCATGTCGGACCTTCTCGATACCGTTCGGCGCGCGAGCGAGACGAACATCTTGCTGGCGGAGGCATTCCTCGCCCGTGAGAACGTGGGTGACTCCGGCCTCGACCCCTACGCCCCGAGGGCGGCGGGCGGAGCGCTTTAGCTCGTTTCGCGTAGAGCAACCAGCAGGCGGCCGAGGCCCTCTCCGAGCCGCTCGACGTCTGCACGCGCGCTCTCTCGCCGTCCACCGAGCGGCAACACAGCCGTCGCACCGAGCTCGTAGAGCGCGTCCACGGCGCCGCGCACACGGCCCCCGAAGACGATGCACGGGACGCCCGCCCGCGCGCAGGCCCGGGCGACGCCTCCCGGCACCTTCCCCGCTGCCGACGTCGCGTCGACAGTGCCTTCACCCGTGATCGCGACGGAGGCACCTGCCACTCGAGCGTCGAAGTCGACCGCATCGAGTACGAGGTCGATGCCGGAGACGAGGTCCGCCCCGAGGGCCGCGAGCGCCGCGCCGAGACCGCCGGCGGCTCCCGCTCCGGGTATGTCCGCATAGGGCTCGAGCTCGGCCATCGACGCGATCCTCCTCTCGAGCGCCTCGACCTGGTTTCGCGTCGCACCCTTCTGCGGGCCGAACACGCGCGCGGCGCCTCTCTTGCCCAGCAGGGGGTTCGTCACATCGCAAGCCGCACGCAGGCGAACTCCCCCGAGCTCGTGTCCGACCAACGCCCGCCGAAGACCGGCACCCCCGTCGACCGTCGCGCTTCCGCCGAGCGTGACGACGAGCTCGGTCGCACCGGCGTCGAGAGCCGCAAGCAGGAGCTCGCCGAGACCCTCCGACGACGCGCGCATCGGGTCGCGCTCGCCTGCCTCGAGCCGCCAGAGGCCGATCGCCTCAGCCGACTCGACGACGGCGCGCTTGTCCGGCAAGAGCAGGAACCGCGCGACGACGGGACGCCCGAGAGCATCGGCAACTTGCGCCCTACGCCACTCTCCGCCGAGGCTCGTCGCAAGCGCTTCAGCGGTACCCTCGCCTCCGTCGCCGAGCGCGAGGAGCTCCGGCTCGACACCTTCTGTCCGCCGCAGTCCCCGGGCCAGGGCCGACGCGGCCTCCTTCGCCGACAGGGCTCCTTTCAGGCTATCCGGGCAGCAGAGAACCTTCACGCGCGGTCGGGCGCCATGGTCTTCGAGTGCTCGCCCGAGTTACAGCCGCGCGCGCCCGCATGCTGGCGATCGACCTCGTCGAGCTCCTCGTCGATCTCCTCTTCGAGGTCTTCCTCGAGCTCTTCGTCGCCGAGGCTCGGGATCTGGCGGAGGCCTGCGAAGGAGATCCCTTCGCGAGCGAGGAAGAGCAGCCCGAGGCCGATCCCGACAGAAGCCTCGATCGCCTGCAGGCCGATCCCGTACGCGAACCCGTGCTGATAGGCGACGCCGTAGGGGAGGAGTGCGAGTGCGGTCGCCGCCTGGAAGAGGCCGACGCTCCCGGGCCAGAGCGGGAATGCGAGCGCGACGTTGACGACCAGGAGGACGAGCCCGGCAGCAGGCATCGGAGCATCGATCTGGAAGGCCTTGAACGCGAAGTAAACGGCAAGGATCTGGGTCGTCCAGCCCAGTATCTGGAAGAACAGCGCGCCGATCGCGGGACCCGGCGAATGGAAGACGCGGAGCCCGTCGAGCCCCTTTTTCCAGAGCCGCCGAATGCGTCCGACGCTGTCGACCCCCGACTGTCCGCTCCGGCGGTGCCACCACGCGAGCGCAAGGCTGCCGAGGAGCAGCACGCCACCGATCGCCAGCACGATCTCGATGCCGGGCACAGCCCATTTCGGAACCTTGGCGGCCACGAGGACATAGACGACGAGCCCGATGGTAGGGATCACGTCGAACATGCGATGGGCGAAGATCGAGCCGAGAATGGCCGCCCAAGTCGTGCGCCCGTTCGGTACGTGACGGGAGAGCACCGCAACCCGGGCGACCTCTCCCACGCGGCCGGGTAGAACGGCATTCCCGAGGAGCCCGATCGAGAACGCCGAGAACACGTGCCGGTGCTTGGGATGCGGCGGCGGCAACGCCTGGTTGAGGACGATGTGCCACGCGATCGACCGAACGACCACCGAGAGCAGATTCATGCCGATGGCTGCCGCGACCCAGGCCCAGGCGACCTCACGGAAGGCATTCCCGATGTTCCCGAGGTCGGGGAACCGCCAGACGAGCAGGGCCGCGACGAGTCCAATGGGGATGGCGAGGAGGCAGATTCGCCCGGCGCGTGTGTGTGCGAGCCAACGGCGCGCGCTCTCGAACCGCTGCCTCATTGCGCTCCCGAGAGCCGAGCGGGCTTGGTTGCGGGGTAGGCGAGCGACTCGTAGATCTCGACGAGTCGCTCGGCGATCCGATTCCAGGAGTACCGCTCCTCCGCGATCTCGCGCGCTCGCTTCCCGAGCGCCACGCGCCGGCTCTCGTCGGATAACAGCCCGACGATGCCCTCAGCGAGCGCTGCCGGGTCGTTCGGCGGCACGAGCACACCGGTCTCGGGGCTCGCGACTTCCCGGTAGCCGGCGATGTCCGAGGCGACGATGGGTGTTGCCGAGGCAAAGGCCTGGGTCAGAACCATGCCGAAGCTCTCGCCGCCGACCGACGGCGCAGCCAGCGCCTTCGCGCGCGAGACCTCCTCGATGAGTGTCTCGGTCGGGACGATACCCAGGATATCGATCGTGTCCTCGGCCACGTCCAGCCGTCGCAAGAGAAAGCGGACGGATAGCGGATCGGCACCGATGAGGCGAAGGCGTGCGCCCGTCTGGCGGGCGACTTCCGGCCACGCGCGAAGAAGAACGGTAAGGCCTTTCCTGGGCTCATGGCGGCCGATGAACACGACGCGCTGCTCGCGGTTTCCAGGATCGGGAGCCGGAGGTAGAGCCACCCCGTTCGGGATGATCTCGAAGGGTCCGCCGATGTAGGGCTCGGCGGCGCTCCTAGCCTGCTCCGAGACCGCGATCCGGTAGTCGATCCGCGGGAACAGCACGCCCCAGAAGAGCTTTCCCCAGAACCACCAGCTCCCG
The DNA here is from genome assembly GCA_038209835.1 of Gaiellales bacterium. Classification (GTDB taxonomy): domain Bacteria; phylum Actinomycetota; class Thermoleophilia; order Gaiellales; family Gaiellaceae; genus JBBQXH01. The sequence goes on from JBBQXH010000184.1 coordinate 3,554, forward strand.
CCCGACGCATGCGTCGTGATCACGATGGGGCAGGGAGCGGCGCAAAGCGTGAACTGGGAGAGGATGGGCGCCATGGCGTCGTGGGTGTGCACGACGTCGAAGTCCTCCTCCCGGAAGACGCGCTGCATCTTGAAGATCGCCGCCGGGCTGAGGACGATGTTCGAGAGCGAGCCGTTCGCCGGGACGATCACCGTGCGTCCGACCGGAATGACGTAGTCCGGCACCGGCCCGTGGCGCCCCTCCCGGGGGTGCAGCAGGTGGGTGAACCTTCCCGGCGGATCGTTGCCGATGATGATCCTGACGTCATGGCCGAGCGCCATCAGCGACTTCGCCTGGTTCTCGGCATGCTCGACGACGCCGCCCCAGTACGACCACGAGAAGGGAACGACGATCCCGATCTTCATCGGCAAACCGTGTGCCCCTCGGGCCGCCGGCGGTATCCGTCCGCGATGACACGCACAGCCTCGGCGGGATCGTCGGTGATGGTCATGATCTCCATGTCGGCCGGCGAGACCATTCCCTCGACCAGCGGGCGATCTCGGAGCCAGGCGAGGAGGCCGCTCCAGTACTCCACGCCGAGGAGCGCGACCGGGAAGTCGATCACCTTGTCCGTCTGGATCAGCGTGAGCGATTCGAACAGCTCGTCGAGTGTCCCGAACCCACCAGGGAGGATCACGAAGCCGTCAGCGGCCTTCACGAACATCGTCTTCCGCACGTAGAAATGCCGGAAGGTGAGCGAGAGGTCGAGAAACTCGTTCGGAGCCTGCTCGTGGGGCAGCTCGATGTTGAACCCGATCGACACCCCGCCGGCCTCCTGCGCGCCCCGGTTGGCGGCTTCCATGAGGCCGGGGCCGCCGCCGGTCACCACCGCGAACCCCGCCTGCGCGAACAGCCTGCCGACCTCCCTGGCGTGTGCGTACACCGGATGATCTCGTGGCGCCCGGGCGGAGCCGAAGATCGACACGGCCGGGCGAGCGATGTCAGCTACGACGTCGAATCCGTCGAAGAACTCGTCGGCGATCTGGTCGACGTGAAGCCGCTCTCCCTCGTCAGGATCGGCCTGCAGCGCTTCGGGCACCCCCACATCGTACGAGTCGGGCTCAAGCCTCGCCCTGACGGCGCCGATAGCCTACTCGAGGGAATTCCTCTCCTGCGGCCCGGGAGATGACGGCAATCACTTCAGGACCGCAGCGGAAGGGGCGGCAGCGCCCGCACATCGCTGCCGCCCCCTCCTCTCCTTTCGCAGCTCACGCGTAGACTCGACGCAATGGCCGAGAGCGCTGCGATCGAGGGTCTCCGCCGAACCGGCCTCGCGGAACTGCACACCCACCTCGGCGGGTCGGTTCATCCGGCGGTGATGTGGACGCTTGCCCACGAGCAGGGCATCGCCCTCCCGGTCAAGGACTACTGGGACTTCGAGAAGCTCGTCTCGATCGATCCTCGCGGCGTCGACGGCCTCCCGGAGCTCGATGCGATCTACAAGTGGACCGAGCTCATCCAGTCGAGCCCGCTCGCGGTCGAACGCTCGGTGCACGGCGCGATCGGCGGAGCCTACCGACGGCAGAACATCACCACGCTCGAGCTGCGGTTCAACCCGATGAAGCGAAACCGAAGCGGCGAACGCGACCTCGATCACATCATCATGGCCGCGATCCGAGGCCTCGATCGCGCCGAGCTCGAGTATTCACGGGTTCGAGCAGGACTGATCCTGATGATGGATCGCACCTTCACGTTCGAGCAGAACACCGTCATCGTCGAGAAGGCGATCAGGTACGCGCCGCGCGGCATCGTCGGTATCGATATCGCCGGCCCACGCCCTCGACCAGGCCGGTACCCGTACCGCGAGCTGGCCCCGCTTGTCGACGAAGCGCGAGGCGCCGGCCTCGGCATCACGATTCATGTCGGCGAGGAAGGTGGCCCCGACGGGCTCGCCGAGATCGGTGAGGTGGTCGAAAGCCTGCGGCCGGAGAGAATCGGCCACGGGATCCTCGCCGCCGGGGACGACTGGACGATGAAGGCGCTGGCTGAAGCTGGCATCGTTCTCGAGATCTGCCCGACGTCGAACCTCCTGACCCGCGCTCTGGCCGACGAGAACGCTCTCCGAGAGACCATACGAACCTTCGTCGAC
>JBBQXH010000185.1:0-5665 GCA_038209835.1 Gaiellales bacterium
TCCTCTGGATTTTCGTCACGGGCGCACGCGACCGGCGGCGCAAGAAGCTGCGTCGGTGACAATGGACGGGTGACCGGACAGCTCGCACAGGCGGCGACCGTTCCCGTTAACGATCTCGCCGGCTCGTGGGAGGCCGCGCCCGCGGTCATCGCGGGTGCCCTTCTCGCACTCGTCCTCTTCTTCCAGGGGTTCCGCCGGCTCCGCCGTCGCGGACGCGCCGATCTGGCCGGATGGGGCCGAGCGGCGACGTTCGTGCTCGGCGTCGGCGTGATCACGCTTGCGCTCGTCTCGCCACTCGACGCGATCGGCGAGAGCTATCTCCTCTCGGCGCACATGCTCCAGCACGTCCTCATCGGCGATGTCGGGCCGGCGCTGATCGTCGTCGCTCTCTCCGGTCCGCTCCTCTTCTTCTTCCTGCCCCGACCGGCGCTCGCCTCGGTGGCCCGGACCCGATCGGTGCGTTCGTTTCTCGCCTTCTTGACGCGGCCCGTCGTGACGTTCGCCCTCTGGTGCGCGGTGATCGCGATCTGGCACATCCCGGCGCTCTACGACTACACACTCACGCATCAGCTGACCCACGACCTGGAGCACGCCTCGTTCCTGATCGTCGGGCTCCTCGTCTGGTACCAACTCCTCAACCCTGCGGGACACGGCATGCGGCGCTCGGGGCGGCTCGGCTTCCTCGTGGCGCTCTTCGTAGCCGGCCAGATCCTCGCAATGGTGCTGATCTTCTCGCTCGAGCCGCTGTACCCGAGCTACGCGGCTCAGCCGGAGCGTCTCCTCGGGCTGTCTCCCGTCACCGACCAGCGGCTCGCCGGAATCGTGATGATGGCGGATCAGGTCGTCATGCTGGGGACGCTGGCCGCCTTCCTGCTCCTGACCGCCGGCAGGGAAGAACGCTGCGACGCCGCCGCGGCTCTCGACGAGGAGCCGTCGCTGACGGCCGGTAGGCGCCTGTGACACCAGACCCGTATTCCCTCAGCTTCGAGCCCCTCTTCCTCGCGCTCGCCGTCCTCGCTGCGATCACCTACTGGCGTGTTGCCAGATCGGCGCCGGTCGGATGGTGGCGGCCGGTCCTGTTCGCCAGCGGGCTCCTCACGATCGTCGTAGCGCTGAACAGCCCACTCGAGACGCTGGCCGCCAACTACCTCCTCCTCGTCCACCTCCTCCAAAACGTGATGATCGCCGACTGGGCGCCCCCGCTTCTGATCCTCGGGCTCACCCCGGCGATGCGCGGGGCCATCGCGCGGTGGGGCGGTCGCCCGTTTGCCGTCCTCACGAATCCCCGCCTCGCGCTTCCAATCTGGATCGTCGGCTGGTACGCCGTCCATTTGGCGGCGTTCTACGACACGGCACTTCGAAACCCGTGGCTCCTGAGCGTCGAGCACCTGATCCTGATCGCCATCGGCCTCGTCTTTTGGTGGCCCGTGATCTCGGATGTGCCAAACAAGGTCTCGACTCCGATGCGGATCGGCTACCTCGGCGCAGGGTTCGTTCTCTCGGCCTTCCTGGGTCTCGCCTTCACGTTCTCAGGCTCGTCCTTCTACGACTCCTACGCCTCCGCACCGAGGCTCTGGGGACTCGGGGCGGTCGAGGATCAGAACCTGGGTGGCGTCCTGATGACCGCCGAGCAGGGGCTCGTCTTTCTCGCAGCCATCACCTGGCAGCTCCTGAGACTCCTCGACGAGGAAGAGGCTCGTGAGGAGCGCCAGCGTGCGAGCGACCTGGAGCTTCTCCGCGAGCTCGACGAGCGCAAGCCCCGCGCCTGAAGCAAGAGCCGCGCGCGAGTTTCTCCCGCCTCTTCCATCTGTCCATATAGGGCGCGTAGACTGCGCCATCCCCATGCGACGATCTGCGCTAGCCCTCCTCATCGCGGCTGTCCTGGCGAGCGCTGCATGCGGAGGAGGGGGCGGCGGCGACTCGGCAGTGTCGGATACCGGCGAGAGCGCAGTCGGTTCGGTGACCGAGACTCAGCCGCAGACGACGACAGGGGGCGGGAAGGCCTACCAGATCACCGTGCCGAAGCCGGGGAAGCCGATCGGCCCCCAAAGCCCGCCCAAGCAGATCAAACAGGTGCAGAAGGCGATGAACCAGCTCGGTTACGACGTCGCCACGCCGGACGGCGTCTACGGCGAGAAGACGATGAAGGCTGTCAGGAAGTTCCAGACGAAGCACGATCTCGGCGCTGACGGCCTCGTGGGCCTGAAGACCGCGAAGGCGATCAACAAGGAACTGAAGAAACAGGCGAACGGCTGAGCCCCGGCTCAGCCCTGCGTGACCTTCGAGCGGAACTGCTGCGCGACCTGGTCGGTCTCGCCTGATGGAACCGTGATCGAGTTCGGGTCGCCGTCCGAGACAAAGCGTGCCTCGGGGTTGGCGGCGAACTGGTCGAGCCAGTAGGTCGAGCCGTTTTCGAGCTTCTCGTCCGGAGGCGACGAGCGGATGCGCGGGGTCGCGGCGCCGTCGAAGCTCGTCGAGAAGGGCGACGGAGCGGGGTTCGCGCCGACGAGCATGACCCCCTTGAACGCGTAGCTCTCGCCGTCCCAGGTGCCCTCGACCGCAAGCGAGGCGGGGTCCGGCATGACCCCGAATGGCAGCGCCATCGTCGTGACCTCATAGTCAGGAAGCGCCGCCTGGATGACGCGGTTCTCGAGCATGAACTGCTTCTGCACGTCGTCACTCGAGAGATCGCTCAGGTTCGCGTGGTCGAGCGTGTGGTTGCCGACGTCGAAGCCGTTCTTCGTGAGCCACGAGAAGAGCGACGCCCGCTGGCTCGCAGGAACGCCGAACGGCTCGCCGTTGACGTAGAACGTCGCGGCGGGTCTGAACCCGCGATGCGTCTTCGCGAAGTCCAGCATGATCCCGACCGCCGTCGACGGATCGACCGATCCGTCCGGTTGAAAGGCGATCTGGCTCGAGCTTCCGTCGTCGAATGTCATCACGACCGGAGTCGTGCCCTTCGGAACGTCGATCGTCCCGTTGACGAGATCGGCTGCCGTGATGGGCCGGTAGTTCTCCTTCCAGAGACGATCGAGCTCGGCGCGGAACTGATCGGGCGTCAGGTCGTACTCGCTGCCGCCGTCCGGGACGATCTGGTGGTACATCAGCACGGGCACCTGTCCGAGCTCGTTCGGCGCGAGCCCCGAGTCGACAGGGCCCTCCTTCGGCACTGCCACAAGACTCTTCGGCTCTGGCCGGTTGAACGCCTTCGTCTTGACCTCGGCGTTCCCGGTCGCCGGGAACTTCGCGGTGGCGGGAATCCCGGCGCTCGTGTACGTGACCTCTGGATCCCACAGGACGAACTCGGAGATGCCTGCAGCCGCCGCGCCCTTGATCTGTGCGCTCACCTCGTCCGGCCCGTACTCGACGGCGAGGGAGAAATCCTGCAGCCAGGGCACGATGCGCGCGCCGGTTCCGCGAACGGCGCGCTTGAAGTCCTTGATCGATGCGTTGACGATCTCGTACGGCTGGCTCTCGGGTGTCGCGAGCCCGTACTCGCCGGGCCCCCAGTGCGACGGGTAGATGAGCGGCGCGATGTAATCCGCGTGCTGTGCCATCAGCGGGATGTTCTGGGCGGTCTCGTCGGGACGGCTGACGGCGATGCCGAACACGGAGGCGCCGAGATAGGCACCCGAGGGCGCGAGCGCCTTTTGCGTCTCCGCCAGGAAGTCCGCGATCGACTGATCGGCCTCACCCTTCAGGTTGGGGAAGACCATCTCCTCGATCGGCCCGTCCGGCCGGCGGACGTAGTCGTAGAGAATGTCGTCGACCCCGATCTTGGCTGCGGCCGCTGCGATCGCCACGTTGTAGGCACGGACGTCGGGATCGGCGAAGTTCGTGAAGCTGTAGTCGCCGTAGCCGCCACCGGTGTAGGCACCGCCGCCCGGGGCCTGGACGACCATGTCCTGCTTGCCGTGGTTCCAGGCCCATTCGCCGAGAATCGGGTCGCGGAAGGCGACGAGCCGGCCGATCACCCGGACGCCCTTGTCGTGAAGCTGCTTGACGGCACCCTGCAGGTCGTAGATCTCCTGCGTAGCTCCGATCTTCTTGGCGAGCGGAACACCTGCGGGCCAGCCGACGATTCCGGACTCGTCCTTCAGGTCGAGTTGAACGGTGTTGATCTTCTTCTCGTCGATCAGCTGGAGAATCCCGTTCCGGAGCTCGTCGTTCGCCCACGCGTCGGCCGAGACGTGAACCGCCCGAACGGGATTCGTCGGCCGGCGCGGAACGAGCGTGAACGACACCGTCTTCACGGTCGTGTTCCCCGCTGCGTCCTTCGCGACGAGCTTCACGGGCTCGACGGGCGCCGACGGGAACGAGAGCGAGAACGCGCCGCTCTCGAGCTCGACCGGCTTCCCGTCGGCAGTGAGCGTCGTGTCGCCTTCGACGGTGCCTTTCAGGACGTACGGCGTGCGGGCCTCGACCTGGATCTCGTTCCCCGGTATCGCGATCTTCGGCGGTGTCGAGTCGACGGTGAAGCTCCAGGACGCCGAGGCTCCGCTCCAGGGAGCGAGCCCTCCCACGCGGGCCTTCACCGTGTGGTCGCCGTCGGCGAGCTTCCCGGGCTTGTAGGTGCTGCGCCCGTCGGCGAAGGCGGCTTTCGCGATGACGTCGTCGCCGTCGAGCGTCCAGTCGACGGAACCCTTGTCGTTGGCGTCGACCGAGAACGTGAGCGTCTTGACCTCGGCCGCCCCGAGGACAGCACCGTTCGACGGCCCCCTCGGATCGAGACCCGGCGCAACCGCTCGGAAGAGAACGAAGACGAGGAAGAGGACGAGGAGCGGCACGAGAGCCGCGAGAACGGTGAGGGGATGGGTACGCCGCCACCGTCGGTGGGCGATCGCGACCTGCGGCCCGAAGCCGCCGCCACTGCTCCGCCGGCGCGTCGTCTCTGTCGCCGGTTGCGAGGCGCGTGCGGTCTGGCGCGGCCTCGCTTCACCGTTCTGGAGCGCCTCGACGTCGTCCGAGAGAAGCAGGATCGCCCGTGCGGCTGCCTTGAGCTCGCTCGAGGAGCCGTTGGTGAGCACCGAGCGAGCCCAGGTCCGAGCCTTCGCGAGCTGTTCGGGAGACGGGGACTTGGGCGGTGTGCCGCTCTTCCCCTCCCCCCAGCTCCACGCATCGTCGCCTTCGGCCGAGGCGCTCAGCCGCTCGACCTGATCGGCAAGCTTGACGACCGCCTTCGCAGCGGATTTCAAAGTCTCGTCGGCACCGTTGTCGCTCACCCGAAGCGCCCAGCGGCGAAGCTCCGCCACCTCCTCGGGCTTCAGAGTCCCGTGGCTCACCGGAGTTCCTGCGCCACCCGAGGTGCCGTGACCTCTTCCGGCCATGTGCTACACGATACCGACAGGGCCCCCGGAGCAACGCGAAGACATGCCCGGATTCGGCTCTACGAGCGGCGTCACGGAGCGCCGGGTGCGCGCTACCCGGCTGCGCGTCGCTGCGCTCCTTGCGGATACGCCGGCTACGCCGGCTGGGCCTACGCGGCCGGCTTCGCCGTCCGCTGCGCGTCGCTCCTTGCAGCCTCCTTAGAGCCTATCCCGGTAGGCCCTGCACGGTTGCCATCCGCCAGGTAATCAGGCCGCAGGCGAGCTGGAGTAGGGCGCGGTGGTTCTCGGGTTTCTTCGACCAGCGGATGAGCAGGCCGCGGAAGCGGTTGAGCCAGGAA
>JBBQXH010000186.1:0-5656 GCA_038209835.1 Gaiellales bacterium
CAGCGCCGCAGGAAGTCGAACGGGTCGTCGAGGTGATAAAGGATCCCGGATGCGAACACGATGTCGAACTCGCCCAGCCATTCCCGTGAGATCTGCTTAACGTTCCCCTTGACGAAGCGGACGTTCGAAAGCCCGATCCGATCCTGGAGGTAACGGCACTTCTCGACGTTGGACTCTCGGGCCTCGATCCCGACCGCCTCGTCGGCGTCGAGCCGGCCGAACGCGACGGTGTACCCCCCTTCGTTGCAGCCCACGTCGAGGATCCTCCGACCGGCGAGCGTTCCGCCTGCACGATCCAGGAGGACTCGAGTCGGCTCTACCCCGAGCGGATCATCGCCGTCGTCCGTCGTCCACACTCCGGGAGCGATCTCCACCCGGTGCGCCGTGAACAGGCCGTGCGCGCCACGAGCGTCAGGGCGCACTGAGCGCCGCTTCAACGCTGGCCGAAGTCGACCATGTGTGAGAATGGCGGTGGCCGGCTTCGCGCCTAGACGACCAGCGGAAAGCGGCCGGAGCCCAATGTCCCGCAGGAGCGACCTCGAGTACACAGGCGAGCGGCACATCCCTCAGGAGGGAGGAGCCGTGATTGCACTCGAGCATGAGCACCGGTACGCCTTCGCGCAAGCTCATGTCGCAGGGATCAACGTACTTGACATCGGTTGCGGTGAAGGCTACGGCACGGCCCGACTCGGGACGGCAGCCGCCCGGGTCGTCGGACTCGACGTCGACGAGGAGACCATCGCCCATGCGGAACGAAGCTATGCCGGCAAGAGGGTGCACTTCGTGGTCGGCGACGCCGAGAAATTGCCGTTCGGAAGCTCCTCGTTCGACGCCTGCGTTGCATTCGAGGTGATCGAGCACGTCGACGATCCGAGGTCACTCCTCCGCGAGGCGCGACGGGTGCTACGGCCGGAAGGGTTGCTACTCGCCTCAACCCCAAATGCGGCGCTCGCGCACGAAGCCGATCCGGAGGTCAATCCCTTCCATCGTCGAGTCTTGTCGGTCGAGGAATTCCGAGAGTTGCTGGCCTTCGAGTTCCCTTCGCACTTGCTGCTCGGCCAACGCGTCTCCGGGGCCTCGTTCATCTGGCCGCTGGGCGAACGACCGGGCCAACTCGAAGACCTCGGCGCACTCACGACGACCGCATTCGGTGCCAAGTATCTCATCGGACTGGGAAGGGCGGAAGGATTGCATCCGCCTCGAAACCACGAGGCCACGATCTACGGCGACGCAGAAAATCGCGTCGTCAACGAGCTCGAGCGGTTCTGGGTGGATCTCGGATGGGCAAGACCCCGGCTCGACGCCTTCGAGCGGGAGATCGCCCTCGCGAACGACGAACGTGCGACCCTCGCCCGAGAAGCCGACGTGCGCCAGGGCGAGATCGAGCGCCTCGGGGGCATGTTGACAGACCTCGCACGGGAGCGGCTGTCAACCGAGACCGCGTTCGCGGAGGCGCTCGGAGAGCTCGCGTCGACCCGAGCTAAGCTGGAGGAAGCCGACGCTGGAGGCATCCGCCTCTCATCCAAGATCGACCATCTGCGAGAACTCAGCGAGCGCCTCAGGAGCGAGCTCGACCAGGTGCGAGCCGATCTCGAGCGCAGGCAGCTCGAGCATCACGACGCTCAGCTCGAGCTCGAACGCACCAAACTCGACCTCGAGCGGGTGCTCTCCGAACTTCAGGAGACGACGGAGTACTCTCTTCAGGTTCGCGGCCAGCTCGGCGGCGTGCTCGAGTCCAGGAGCTGGCGGATCACCCGACCGCTCCGACGACTTCGTCGTTCCGCTCGCCCCGAGCTAGAGAGCCTGGAGAAGCTCGAAGAACGTCGATGAGTCTCGCCGGCGCTCGTGTCACGATCGTCTCGGCGAGCGAGCAGAACGCCTTCTTCGAAGATCTCGAGCAATCCATCGCCTATGCGCTTCGGCTCCTCGGAGCCGACGTGCACCACGCCGTCGACCGTTTCCCCGACCCGGCCGCCGACGACGCGTTTGTCATGATTCCGCACGAGTTCCTTGCCCTGACGCATCCCATTGGCCACCCGGATGAAACGGCACTCTCACGAACCATCGCCATCGCAACGGAACAGCCCGGGACGCACTGGTTCGAGCTCTCGCGCGAGTTCTGCTCTCGATGCGCCGCCACACTGGACATCAGCCGCGTCGGCGCCTCGGCGCTGAGAGCAACCGGCGTTCGTGTGCAGCATCTTCCGCTCACGTACTGTCCTGAGTGGGACGTGTGGCATGGCGAGGCAGCGAGCGAGCGTCCTCGAGATGTTCTCTTTCTCGGCACTTTCACGCCCCGCCGCGAGCAGGCGATCGCGCGTTGTGCACCCGTCCTGAGCAGCCGGAACGCTGACGTTCTGCTGGCCGACGGCTCGCGACCGCTTCGGCCCGGCATGCCAGGCGTCGTGCTCGGCAGGGAGGCGCAGAGACTGTACGCCGGGTCGAAGACGCTCCTGAATGTCCACCGATCCGAGCAGGCCTACTTCGAATGGCACAGGATCTTGGCCGCAGTGATCAACGGTTGCGTGGTCGTCTCCGAACACTCGCTCGACCCGGTCCCGCTCGTTCCCGGAGTCGACTTCGTGTCATCGACGATCGAGTCGTTGCCCTATCTCCTCGACCTCGTACTGACGGACCGAGAAATCCTTCAGGAGCTGCAGCAGTCCGCAATCCGGCGAGTTCGCTCCGAGCTTCCACCGGAGATGATGGCGGAGGTGCTCGCAGAGGCTGTCACGGCTGTGCTCTCCCGACCTCTCCCTCCCCGGCGACGCGCACAAGTTGACGCCGCGACGGCGGTGGCGGCGCCACCCCCCTTTCCGGATCCAGGCTGGGCCTTTCTGAGCCGGCCCCAGTCGGACCTCCAGGTCATCCGCCTCGGGCTCAAGCGCCTTCTTCGAGGAGCTCAGGAGATCCGCCGATCCTTCGAACAGCTGGGGCCTGCCGCTGTGGCCCGCGACGCGAGGGTGACGTACCACGGTCCCCACGCGAGCGTGAATCCGGAGATCAGCGTCGTGCTCACGGTTCATGACTACGAGACACTCGTCCGGGAAGCGATCGTAAGCGTGGGTCGCTCCCGGCATTCTGCGTTCGAGCTGGTGGTCGTCGACGACGCCTCGACCGACGGCTCGGTTCTCGCGGTCGAACAAGCGTTGCAGGCCTGCCCGTGGCTCCCGGCCACGCTAGTGCGCCAGCCGTCCAACGGAGGGCTTTCAGCGGCTCGCAATGCCGGTGTACACCACAGTCGTGGCGAGCTCGTCTTCATCCTCGACGCGGACAACGTGATCTACCCGAGGGCGCTCGATGAGCTCGCGAGACCCCTTCGCGAGGACCTCACGCTCTCCTTTGCCTACGGCGTGATCGAGCGCTTCGACCAGCGCGGCCCGCTCGGACTCCTGTCGTGGCCGGCGTGGGATCCCTACCGTTTGCGCTACGGGAACTACATCGACGCGATGGCGATGATCCGGCGATCGGATCTCATCGAGGCCGGCGGTTACACAAGCGATCCCCGTTTCCTCCTCGGCTGGGAGGATTTCGAACTATGGTGCCGTTTCGCAGACCGCGGAATGAGGGGCGTGCGTGTCCCCAACGTGCTCGCGCGCTACCGGACAGGACGGCTCTCGATGCTCGCCGTGACGAACATCGACACGTCCGACGAGTGGTCGTCGCTCCTCGACCGCTATCCCTTCCTGAGCAGCGACAACTATGCCTTCGATTGACGAGAACCGGCGGACCTGGGACCGCGACTACGACTGGGCACGGGAAGGCGACGAGTGGTCGGACGCGTGGGGAGGCGTCGAGTCGCAGTGGTACGGAACGATCTACCCGCGTATTCAGGCGTTCCTTCCGGTGCCCACCATCCTCGAGATCGCACCCGGACACGGCCGCTGGACAACGTTTCTCAAGGATCTCTGTCGAACGCTCGTGGTCGTCGATCTCAGCGACCGGTGCGTCGAGGCTTGTAAGCGCCGGTTCGCGCAGAGCCCCCATCTCGTGTACCACGTCAACGACGGCCGCTCGCTCGACATGCTCGACGATTCCTCGATCGATTTCGCATGCTCGTTCGATTCGCTCGTCCACGCGGATCGCGACGCGCTGGAGTCCTACATCGGTCAACTTTCACGAAAGCTGACGCCCGAGGGAGTCGGCTTCTTTCATCACTCGAATGTCGGCGCGTTCGTCGACTGCGAAACCGGTGAGCTCACCGGCTCCGTCCGAAACCTGCACTGGCGCAGTGAGGACGTCTCGGCCGCGTCGTTTGCAGCGATGTGCGGGGAAGCAGAGATGCGTTGCATCAGTCAGGAGCTCGTGAACTGGGGAACCGACTTCGCCTCCGACGTGTTCTCGGTCTTCGTGCATGCCGGCTCCTGTCGAGCGAACCAGAACCTCGTCGTCGAGAATCTCGACTTCATGGACGAGGCGGCTCGTCTCTCGGCGCTCTCCGCCCTATACTCACGCGGCGACGAACTCGCGGCAGGAGCGGGGGAACCGGTTCGCGAGTTCGCCGCTCGTCAGGGCGAGATCGAAGCGCTGCGCGCGGAGATCGCGATGATGCGGAGGACGCGCGCGTGGCGGATGGGTGTTTGCTACTGGAAGGTGCGCGATCTCGTCAAGGAATCGCTCCGGCGCGGACACTGACTGCGTCGGCCGGCGCAGGCGGGAACGAGGCAGAGGACGGCGAAAGCCACCGCCGCCCGCTGCCTCTGATCGCCTATCCGCCATTCAAGGGCCGTTAGCTTGGGACGTACGTTCCCGTGATATCGGTCAGCTTGGTTCGATCCGCGGCGATGTTGACCGTCTGGCAGGGCGGTGCCACGTAGCCGGGAACGGCGCCGAAGCACACCTGGTGCTGCCCCGCGGCGAACGGCGTCCATGCGCTCCAGTCGTTGATCGGCACGCCGTCCACCGTGATCGTGCCCGAAACCGATGGATTCGTGCGGACTCTCAAGTTCCCGAGCGTCTCAAACTGCGGCGTCAGTGTGGTCACCTGCCCGGCGACGATGGTCACCTGCTGCGGCGAGGGAGCTCGGAATCCCTCGACGTCGCTGTACGAGATCGTGTAGTTGCCGGGAGGAAGCTTCAGCCAGTCGAGGGCCCACTGGTTACGCAGCTTCCCGTCGATGTAGATGAGCGCAGGTACCTGGCCCGCAGGCTGCAGCGCCACTCGCAGATACCCGACGCCCGTCTCTCCCGGGGCTGCCGCATTTGCCGTGTACGTACCCGTGACCGTGGTGACCGACGCGCGGTTCGCGGCGACATTCACCGTTTGGCAAGGCGGTGGGTCGAACCCGGCGACGGCGCCGAAGCAGACCTGGTGCGATCCGGCGGGATAGGGGCTGAAGAACCCTCCGTCGTTGACGCGGTCACCGTCGATCGTGATCGTTCCGGCTACCGCGGGACTCAGGATGACGTGAAGGTTGCCGAGCGTCTGATAGTGCAGATCCACGGTGGTGGTGTTGCCCGACGTGATGGTCACTTGCTGAGGGCTCGGCGGCACGAAGCCTTCGACGGCAGTCGCGGCAATCGTGTACACGCCCGGATCGAGCTTCATCCAGTCGGTTGCCCACTGGTTGCGCCAGATGAGCGTGCCGCCACCGGCTGCGGTCAGGAGGATGTTGCCCGGAACCGCGCCGGCCGGCGTCGTGTACGCCCGCAGGTA
>JBBQXH010000187.1:0-5607 GCA_038209835.1 Gaiellales bacterium
AACGACTACATGATCTCGGGTGCCGCGAAGGCGGCCAAGGCGCTCGGCAACACCGGCCTCGTCCTGTACGGCAACGATGGTGACACGAACGCCGGGCTCGAGCCGATCGCGGCCGGCGAGGTGGCCGCCACGGTCGATACGTCGCCGTTCGCGATGGGCGAGCAGGCCCTGCAGGTGACCGTCGACTGCCTGAACGGCAAGTTCAAGGGTGGTTACGTCGAGACGCCGACGAGCATCGTCGACGCGAAGAACGTCACGGCCATCCTGTGCCGTCCCGAGAAGCTGTTCCCGCCGCCCCAGAAGACCTACGCTTGCCCCTGATCGTTTAGGGCTGCGCCCCGGCCGCGTTCTCGAACGCGGCCGGGGCAGTCGGGACGGAGGAGCCTCGTGAACGAGGTCGCGCCACAGCCCCTGTGGGAGGTTCGAAGCCTTTCGAAGAGTTTCCCCGGCGTCCAGGCGCTCGATGACGTCTCGGTCAAGATCTACCCCGGCGAGATCCACGCCCTCCTGGGGGAGAACGGCAGCGGGAAGTCGACCTTCGCGAAGATCCTCGCCGGGGTGTACCAGCCGGACTCGGGCGAGATCCGCTTCGAGGGGGCGCCGGTTCGCCTCGTAGATCCCCTGACCGCACGACGGTACGGCGTCTCGGAGATCTACCAGGAGTTCTCGCTCGTCCGTACCCTGTCGGTCGCCGAGAACGTGTTCCTCGGCCGCCTGCCGCGACGTGGCGGGCGGGTGGATTGGCCGGCCATGCGCCGTCGCGCCGTTGAGCTCCTCGACGGGCTCGGGATCAAGGTCGACCCTGACGCGATGGTCGGCTCGCTGTCCGTGGCCGAGCAGCAGTTGGTCGAGATCGCCAAGGCGCTCTCGATCGAGGCGAAGCTCCTGATCCTGGACGAGCCGACGGCGGCTCTCGATGTCCGCGAGGTCGAGCGTCTTCATGACCTCATCCGTCGTCTCGTGGCCCGCGGGACGGCGATCGTCTACATCTCCCATCGAATCAGGGAGTTCCTCGACCTGACTGACCGCGTGACGGTCTTCAAGGATGGCCGGCTCGTCGGATCCGGGCCGTCCTCGGAGTTTGATCTCGGCGTCGTCGTCCGCCTGATGCTCGGGGAGGAATTGAAGGAGCATTTTCCGAAGGAGCGCCACGCCTCGGACGAGCCCGTCCTCGAGGTCGATGGCCTGGTCAGCGACGGCGGGGTGAAGGGAGCCACGTTCACGGTTCATCGAGGCGAGATCTTCGGGCTCGGTGGGATGATCGGCTCGGGTCGGACCGAGATCGCCCACGCGCTGTTCGGGGTCGATCGGGTGAGCTCCGGGACGATCCGCCTGAACGGGGTGAGCGTCCGCTTTCAATCCCCCCAGGAGGCGATCGCCGGAGGCTTCGGGATGGTCATGGAGGATCGCAAGGCGGACAGCCTCTTCTTCAACTTCACCGGCATTCCCAATATCACCGTCTCCCGGTTGGCGGCCCTGCTCAAAGGCCCATTCCTGAGTCCCGGACGTGAGCGGAGACTCGGCCGGGAGTACCTGCGGCAGCTCCGGATCACCCCCGCGGCGGAATCGAAGAGCGTGCAGTTCCTGTCCGGCGGCAACCAGCAGAAATGCGTGATCGCCCGCTGGGTCCATTCGGGCTCGAAGTTCCTCATCCTTGACGAGCCCACCCAGGGGATCGACATCGGAGCAAAGATCGAGGTGTACCGGCTCCTGAATGCGCTGACTTCGCAGGGGGTGGGCATCCTCCTCATCAGCTCAGACTATCCCGAGCTCCTGGCGATGAGCGATCGGGTCGGAATCGTTTGGGACGGCCGCATCGTGGCGATCGAGCAGGCGAACCGTCTGACGGACGTATCGCTCTTCGCCCTGGCGTCGGGGGCCGCGGCATGAACACCCTTCGGCGGTTGTTCGCGCCGTCCCTGATCGCGCCGCTGGCCGCTCTGCTTCTCGCGTCGGCGGTGGCGAGCCTCACGACGCCCCGCTTCCTCGACGGGCAGAACCTGCTGAACCTCTCGCTCCAGGTGAGCATCGTCGGGCTCATGGCGATCGGGTCCACGATCGTGATCCTGACCGGCGGCATCGACCTGTCGCCGGGGTCGATGGTCGCGCTGCTCACGATGCTGATGGCCCTGTTCATCACCCAGAACCACCTGCCTCTTGGGGAGGCCATTATCCTCACGATCCTGATCGGCTCGGCGCTGGGCGCGGTCAACGGCCTGCTTGTGGGCTACGGTCGGATCCCGTCCTTCATCGCCACGCTCGCCACGCTCAGCGTCTTCAAGGGCTGGTCGTTCCTGTACAACAACGGGGCGCCCATCTTCTCCGTCTCGCCCGATCTCGAGCCGCTCTTCTATGGCTCGGTCTTCGGTATCCCTCTGCCGATCTTCTACGTGCTCGGCTGCTTCGCGCTGGCCTACGTCTTCCTCAATTACACCGCGCCAGGGCGGTCGATCTACGCGGTGGGCGGCAATGAATCCGCAGCCCGGTTCTCGGGCATCAACGTGCGGCGAGTGCGATTGCTCGCGTTCACGCTCGCCGGCGCGACCGCGGGGATCGCCAGCGTGCTGATGGCAGCTCGGCTCAACTCCGGTTCCCCGAACTATGGCCAGGGCATGGAGCTGCAGGCGATCGGTGCCGCCGTCATCGGTGGGGCGAGCCTCGCCGGCGGCTACGGGAACGTCATCGCGACCCTCATCGGGGCGTTGACCATCGTCGTCGTGCAGAACGGCCTCAACCTCAACGCGGTCCCGACCTCATGGCAGCTGATCACGCTTGGCGTGATCATCGCGCTGGCAGTGAGTCTCGATTCGTGGCGGCGTAACATCGCCGAGCTCGTCGTGCGGTTCCTCCGGCGGTCGCCGTCGAGTCCGGGAGAGGATACTTGACGGACCGCACCCACCCACTGCGGTCGTCGCAACGGCCGGCCTAAGCGAGAAGCACCAAGCCAGGAGGCGACATGTACACGCACGGACGCAAGGTGGGCTGTCGCGTCTCGCTCGACTACACGTATCGGGGCATGCGGATCGCGTACCTCGAGAATGAGCTGCTCCGCGTCGGCGTCCTGATCGACAAGGGCGCGGACGTCTTCGAGTTCACCTACAAGCCCCGGGACCTTGACTTCATGTGGCAGTCCCCGATTCCCCTGCGTCCACCGTTCGTCGCGACCAGCGCGCTCCCAGAGGGGGCGTTCCATGACTACTACTATGGTGGCTGGCAGGAGGTACTGCCCTCCGCCGGCTGGGCGTCAGAGCCCCTTCTCGGGACATTCCAGGGGCTCCACGGGGAGTTGTCTCTGCTCCCATTCGAGGCCCGCGTCGAGGAGGATTCACCGGAGCAGGTCAGCCTCCTCGTGAAGACGCGCCTGTACCGCAGCCCGCTCTCCCTCGAACGCCGCATGTCGCTGGCTCGAGGACGTGCGGCGCTTGTTCTCGACGAGCGCCTGACAAACGAGTCGATCGAGTCGTACCCGATCATGTGGGGTCACCACCCGGCCGTCGGCGAGCCATTCCTTGACGACAGCTGTGTCCTGCAGACGCCTGCCGAGTCGACCCGAGTCCTCGCGTTCCACGCGAACGGTCTCTGGGAGCCGGGCGACCACGGGTACCCGCTCGTGCGGAACCGTCGCTCCGGTGACCTGGAGGACGTGACCCGCGTGCGATCATGTGACACGCGATCGGTCGACGTTCTGTCGTTCTGGGGACTTTCGGAAGGCTGGTACGGCATCACCAACCGGCGTCAGTCCCTTGGGTTCGGAATGAGCTGGGACTCGGGCGTGTTCCCGTGCCTCTGGATGTGGCAGGTCTACGGTGGCCACAACGACTACCCTTGGTACGGACGCACGTACAACGTCGCACTCGAGCCCTTCGCGGGATGGCCCCCGGCCGGCACGCCGAACGCGGTCAGGAATGGGACTGCCATGGTGCTCGGGGCGGGCCAGGTGGTCGAGACGCGCCTTGCGGCTGTCGCATATGAGGGGGAAGGAGTCACCAGGATCGCACGGGATGGAACGGTCGAGTCCTGACGCCCCATATGCCAACCGTGCTCGGACCGTTGGCGTAGACGGCCCCGGGTGGCCTCGTCCTGATCACAAAGCGCCGCCGGCTAGCACGATCCCACGTTGGTGTTCGACCGCGGCGCTCCGCTCCTCGCGGTCGTCCCCGACACCGTCGCGGGACGACGGGACCGGGCCATCATCCTCACCCTCGTGCTCACCGGTCGGAGACCAGCCGAGGTGATCGGCCTCCGGGTCGGTGACCTCACGATCGAGGGCGACACGGCCTTCTACGCCTACCGGGCAAGGGTGGCAAGACGGGGCGACGGGAGCTGCCAAGACCCGCCTACGAGGCGATCCGTCGAACGCTCGGAGATGCCGGCAAGGAGCTGGCGACGATGGCCCC
The DNA here is from genome assembly GCA_038209835.1 of Gaiellales bacterium. Taxonomy (GTDB): domain Bacteria; phylum Actinomycetota; class Thermoleophilia; order Gaiellales; family Gaiellaceae; genus JBBQXH01. The sequence continues at coordinate 4,398 of JBBQXH010000187.1, forward strand.
CGAAGAGTCACTCTGGCAGGCCGGAGCGGGCCTGCGGGGGATCACGAGCGGCACGGTCTATGCCCGCTTCCGGCGCTACCTTCGGGCGGCCGGTCTGGCACCGACCGGGGTCCATGTCCTCCGCCACACCGCGGCGAAGCTCCGACGGGACGCCGGGGAGTCGATTGAGGCGGTGAATGCGTTCCTCGACCATTCCTCCCTCGCGGTCACGACAGTCTACTCGCGGCGGCTCGAGGGGCAGGAAGTCCAGGGAGTAGGTCGCTGAGGCGATCGGGGTGTCGAAGCAGCGGGGAGCGCGTGGCCGGCGGCGCATCCACGTAAACTGCCAGAATGAACGAAGTGAAGCTAGGCGCGCTCTGCTGGAACCAGTACACCGACTGGCCCTCGCTGCTGGAAGCTGGGTTACGAGCCGACCGTCTAGGGTATTCTTCACTGTGGACGTGGGATCATCTCTATCCGATCGTCGGCTCGCCCGATGGACCGATCTTCGAGGGCTACCTGACCTTGGCGGCCTGGGCGGAGGCGACCTCGCGGGTCGGCCTAGGGCTGATGGTCGGCGCAAACACGTTCCGCAACCCGGCGCTGGTGGCCAAGACGATCACCACGCTCGATCACATCAGCGGCGGCCGCGCGTGGCTGGGGATCGGCGGCGCGTGGTTCGAGACGGAGCACACCGCGTACGGCATTCCCTTCGGTCACTCGCCCGGTGAGCGGCTGAACTGGCTCGACGAGGCGGTCGGCATCATGCGCGGCATGTTGCATGGCGAGGAGCCGTCGGGCTCGAAGTTCTATGCCGCCAAGAGAGTGCGCAACGACCCACCGCCGGTGCAGCGCCGGTTGCCGATCATCATCGGCGGTGGCGGCGAACGCAAGACGCTGCGCACCGTGGCGAAGTACGCGGATGCCTGCAACATCGGCGGCTCGGCGGCGAACGTGCGGCACAAGGACGAGGTGCTGCGACGGCATTGCGAGGAGGTCGGCCGAGACGAGTCGGAGATCGAGCGCACCACCGGCACCGGCGTGATCATCATTCGTGACGACCCGGCCGAGGCGCAGCGCGTCTTCGAGGAGACATTCGCCCGCAACGGCAAGGCCAAGCTGTGGTCGAACCAGCGCGTCGGCACGCCGGAGCAGGTCGCCGAGCAGTTGCGTCCCTACGTCGAGATCGGATTCCGCCATTTCGACGTCGGCTTTCCAGCACCCTACGACG
>JBBQXH010000188.1:0-5587 GCA_038209835.1 Gaiellales bacterium
GTCGAGCCTGTTCCTCCTGGGCAGCGCCGACCTGATGCCCAGGAATCTGGATCACCGGATCGAGATCGTCGCGCCCGTCCAGGACCCGAAGATCCAGCAGGAGTTGCGAGCGGTGTTCGACACCTTGCTCGGAGACAACTCGAGCGCATGGGTGCTCGGCTCGGACGGCACATGGGAGCGGCTGAGCACTCCCAAGGGAAGTCGGGTGAGGGCGACGCAACCCGATTTGATGCGCCGCGCGGTTCGGGGCCGGCGCCGCAACGGGGTGCGTCGCTCGCGCGCTGACACCGGTCTGTAACCGGACGTTCTCCAACCTGTCGCCCCCGCACCGGGTTGCGCCACGCAGACTTGATGGGGAATGCGTGTGGCCGTCATCGATATCGGCTCGAACACGGCCAGGCGCGTTTGCGACCTGAAGCTCGCCGAGACGGCCGAGCGGGCTCGCGGTTACGCGCGCAAGGCGCGGGAGCTCGGCGCCACTGCCATCGATGTCATCGTGACCGCGCCGGGCCGGCAGAGCGAGAACGCGGATGAGCTTCTCGGCGCTCTCCGACGGGCGACAGGAGCGCCCGTCCGGGTCCTTTCGGCCGATGAGGAGGGCCGGCTCGCCTACGAGGGCGCGCTCGCTCAGTCCCGCTCGTTCGTCGATCGCGTCGCCGTCTGTGACGTCGGTGGCGGCTCGACCGAGCTGGTCGTCGGAAGCCGCTCAGGCGTGGAGTTCTGCCGTTCGCTCGATATCGGCTCGGTTCGCATCGCGAGGCGATTCCTCGACGGCGACCCGCCGGGGAAGAAAGCGATCGCCGCCGCGCGGGCCGAGATCGCCGAGCAAGTTGATGCACTCAATGCCCCGGCCGTTGGCGCGGCACTCGCGACAGGTGGGAGCGCGCGCTCGCTGCGGAAGCTGACCGGCTCGCGAGTCCTCGGTGAGAGGGAGCTCGCGTCTGCGCTCAAGACCGTCGCGAAGAGCACGTCGAGCCAGATCGCGCAGGAGGCCGGCCTCGACCCCCTTCGGGCGCAGACGCTTCTCGCCGGTACGTTGATCCTGGCCGAGACACAGAGGCGGCTCGGCGTTCCCCTCGAGGTCGCCCGCGGCGGCCTCAGGGAGGGGGCAGCCTACGGGCTGCTGACGCAAGCGCCCGAAGCGCGCGCAGCGGCCGAACAGGCCGCGTAGGAGCAAGGAGCGGGAGCGACGCGCAGTGGATGGCGCAAGCCGGCCACGAAGCTTCACGGCCGCGGAGCGGCCGTACAGGCGCGAGGCAAGGCGTCCGCCAACGCGCCGCCTGTAGCGTTCGCAGGGTGGCTGCGGGCGAACGGTTCCTGTCCGAGGTGAAGGAGCAGCCTGCCGCGCTCGAACGAGTTGCGAGCCAGGCTGGGGCGATCGGCGAGATCGCCCGACGGGCGGGTGATGCGAGGCTCGTCCGGCTCGTCGCACACGGATCGTCGGATAACGCGGCCGCGTACGGGGTGTACGCGTTCTCTCTCCTCGCCGGCCTCACCGCGTTTCGGGAGTCGATCTCCCTCCTCACGTACTACGCGACCGCGCCAGATCTGCGCGATTCGATCGTCGTCGCGATCTCCCAGTCCGGCCGAACGCCTGACGTCGTCGAGTACGTCGAGGCGGCACGGGGGAGGGCGCTCCTGACGATCGCGCTCACGAACGAGGCCGATTCGCCGCTGGCCGACGCGTCTGACGTGGTCGTGCCGCTTCACGCCGGTCGCGAGGAGGCGATCGCAGCGACCAAGACCTATACGACGAGCCTCGCCGCGCTCGCGCTTCTGGCCGGTGCGATGGGCGGCGATGTCGAAGGAATGGCTGCAGCCGTCGTTCGCTGCGCCGAGCTCATCGAGACTGCGATCCCGGTGCTCGAGCAGGACGTCGCCGGCACGGCTGCTCTCGTTCAGGCTGCGAGCCAGCTCGTCGTGATCGGCCGCGGGGTCGAATTTGCGACCGCGCGCGAGATAGCGCTCAAGCTGAGCGAGACGTGCGGGCTCCTCGCAGAGCCGTTGACGAGTACCGATCTGGCCCACGGGCCCGTCGCCGGGCTCGGGCCGCACTCGCCTGTCTGGGTCGTCGCGAGCGACGATCCGTGTCTCCCGTCGGCGCTCGAGGCCGCCGCCCGCGCCCGGCGCGCCGGCGCACCGCTGATCGCAAGTGGCGACGCATGCGACAGGGTCGCCGGTGCCGGTATCCGGATTCCAACGCCGAGCGCGCCGCGCCCGATCCTCGCCCCGATCCTGTCCGTGGTTCCCGGGCAGCTCTTCGCCTGGGCGCTGGCACTCGCGCGCGGCCTCGACCCCGATAGCCCCGTCGGGCTCTCGAAGGTGACCGTCGTGCCGTAGCAAGGAGCGGAGCGACGCGCAGCGGACGGCGGAGCCGGCCGCGTAGTCCAGGGCGCGAAGCGGCCGTATCCAGCGCCCAGGGCCGTCAGCGGACAAAGCTGCAGGTGCCGTCTGTACGGCCGCTGGCGCGGCCGTGAGCCTTCGCGGCCGCCTTCGGCGTCCGATGCGTGCGCCTGCGGCGCTTTGCTTATCCCGGCGGGGCGAGGTAAACGGCGGGCGCGAAGCCGTCGCCGTCCGACTCGAGGATCCACGTGGAGCCCTTCTTCGCCTCCCGGCTGTCGCCGATGAGGCCGAGGATCACATCCCCGTGGGTGCATACCACCGTCGTCTCGCCCGCGGTCTCTCGGAGCAGCTCGAGCGTCGCGCCGACCGGAGCGCCCTCTGCGAGCTCCTCGCGCGCCTCGACCTCGATGCCGAGGGCATTGGCGAGGGGTCGTACGCTTTCCGCGCAGCGCGTGTATGGGCTCGACAGGATCCGTCCCACCGGGTAGTCGCCGAGCAGCTCGACGAGCCCGCGGGCCTGACGGCGCCCGCGCTTGTCGAGCGTCCGCTCGTGGTCGAGCCCCTTCCATCGGCTTCTGCTCCCCGCGGTGGCGTGTCGAACGAGCAGGATTGCCATTGTCAGCTCTTCGCTGTGAACGCAGCGAGCACCTTGCGGTCGTGCTCGTATGTGAGCTCGGCGCCGGCGGCGTCAATCGAGAGCCACCGCGCGTCATCGATCTCGGTATGAGGGCTGAACGTCCCCTCGATGGGCTGCATCGCGAAGTAGAGCACCGTCTTCGGCCTGCCCCGGTTGTCGACGTAGCTCGTCTCGGCGACGGGATCCCCGAGCGCGCAGCGAAGCCCCGTCTCCTCCTCGACCTCCCGCAGGGCACATTCCTCGTCGCTCTCGCCCTTCTCAGCCTTCCCTTTCGGAAACGCCCAGTCGTCATAGGCAGGGCGGTGGACCAGCAGAACCTCCCGGCCTCCGGATCCGTTGAGGCGTGATACGACTCCACCCGCAGCGCGAACGACCCTCGCACTCATCACCAGGCAGCGCGTCCCCTCTTTCGGAGCCGCTTCCAGGCCTTGGGGAAAGCCGCCCTGGCAGCCTCGCGACGCCACTCCTCTCGCTCCACGAGTCGCCCGGCGGCGAAGGCGAGCGCCGGGCCGCCCGCCTGTTTGAGCAGCCCTCGAATTTTCGCTTCGGCCACGACGGCATCCTGGTGGTCGCCGAGCACATCCTGAAACGCTTTCGCCTCCTCGATGAAACGCGTTGCGCGCTTCCCGACCGTCGACTCCGCAAGCTCGGCGGCATAGCGGGCGCGCTTCCCGCGGATCCGCAGCGAATGAAGCTCGGCGTCGGTGGCGTTGTCTCCCAGCCGGCGCGCAGCCTTTCGAAGGTGGCGGAACTCGGCGGCTGCAATGTCTGCCACCCCGACGGCCTCGTCGACGATGGGAGGCGCTTTCACATCCGTCTCGATCCTGTCGAGCAGCACGAGATACCGCTCGCTTCGCAGTGCCTCTAGAAGAACCTCGCGGTCGCGCTCTCGCTCGCTCTCGAGCAGCCCGAACAGCCGCTTCAAGGCGCGTTGCTCGCGTGCTTCGAGCCCGGAGGCGTCGTCTTGCAGGTGCTCGATCAGGACATCCAGGTCACGAACCGGCCCCAGCGCCCCGCCGAGCCAGCCGAGCTCCTCGCGGAGCGGCTCAGCCCACGCGGGGTCGAGCATCGGCCTGGCAGCGCGCAGAAAAGCGCGGAAGCGTCGGGTCGCGACGCGCATCTGATGGAGTTCCTCGGGATCCGTCCCGAGTCTCGTGCCCGGGTCGTGCGCGAGGATCTCGCGGTACTGCTTCTGGAGCATCGCGGTCAGATGCTCCGACGCCGGCGCGTTCGGGCTCGGGGGCTCGGGGCGCACGGGAGGTTGCAGGTCGAGTGCGCGGAACAGCTTCGGTCGGTTGTCGGAGTCGTGGGCTCCCGCCTCTCTGAGGCGCCGTTCGATCTGTTTGAGGGATTTCTCGCCTCCGTTGACGAGCTCCGCTTCGATCTCCCGGAACGAGCGGGCGATCCGCCGCCCGTCCACGAGCGCGACGAGGTCGAGCGTCACGTCGGCAACCGGAGCCCCGTCGCCATTGCTTGTGACTCGCACACCGGCCCGACGCGTGCGGAGCTTCGCAACCGGTTCGAGCGTTCCGCGGCGAAGGTACGCCGTCAGCAGGTCGAGCATCTCGGGCGGCGGCTCCGCCGGGCCACCGGGCGACTCGATCTCGAGCCTCGCGACTCCTCGCGGCAGCTTCAGCTGCCAGAGACCGCGGCCCTTCTCGACACGGCGGCGTAGCGTCACGCCCTGATTCGCCAACCGGTAGTCCGGCGTGTCGTGGTAGGTGGAGGTGAATACACGCGGCGCGAGCGGTTGGCCTGGAAGCTCGGGCAACGCGAAACTGCGCCCGGCCTCGAGCTTGAGCTCCCGCTCGAGGGTCTCATTGAGCTCCGTCACGGCCGGCCCATTCTAGATGGGAGCGCGTTTTCCAACCACTCTGAATGAGTTCACGAGATTCTCTCCACCCGGTCACGGGGCGGCGACCCAACCGTCGCATCCCCCTTCGGGGGGTGAATGCGTCCCTACATGGAGGAGGAGAGGAGAGTCATGCGTAGAGGAGCGATGCTCGCCACGCTCGTGGCCACAGCGATCGTCGCCACGCTTGCGGCGACGATCCCCGGCGCGTTCGCCGGTGCGAGCGCGGAGTCGGCGGGCAAGAGTAACTGGACGTCGGTCATCCCATCAGGCAAGTCAGTGTCGGGTGTCTGGCGTTGCGGTCGTGGTCGCGACCTGCGCGGTCACCGCGTCGAGTATCGGCGCGATGCCCACAGCGACCACGATCAAGCAGGGCGGCTCGACGGGGCTCCAACTCCAACTCCTCGCGACCGCGCTCGCGAATGCCTACAACAAGAACCAGAACAACGTCCGCGTGACGGTTGTCGGCGGTGGCTCGGAGCGGGCATCAAGGGTGCCGCCAACGGGAAGTTCGACATCGGTGACTCGTCACGCGACCCGGTTGCCTCTGACCCGAACGGGCTCATCTTCACGAAGGTCTCTCGAGAGCCGTTCGTGATCATCGTCAACCCGAAAAACGAGGTCAAGAGCCTCCGCCTCTCCGGCGGCCAGCAGCAGCGCCTCTGCATCGCGCCTACTCGCGGTCGATACCGAGGTGTTCCTCCTCGACGAGCCGTGCTCACGCACAACCTCGCGCAGGCCCGTCGCGTCGCCGA
>JBBQXH010000189.1:0-5568 GCA_038209835.1 Gaiellales bacterium
CCAGAGGAGCAAATTCGGGTTCCTCGCAGTACGATCGACGTTCGTCAGCAGGGCGTCGAGCCACACGACGTCGGCGGCGAGCTCCGGCTCGGGGCTCCAGCTCGCCGCCGGGGAATACGGGAGCGATCCCGGCAGGAAGTCCATCCCGAGATTCGTGCCGGCGCTTGCCTCGAGGAGATCCTGGATCTCCGGATCGGGCTCGGCGGCGCCGAGTGCGGGATCCAGCTCGACCGTCACGAGCTCCGGTACGCGCAGGCCGAGCTGCCGCCCGAGCTCACCGGCGACGATCTCCGCGACGAGCGCGAGTGGCCCCTGTCCGGCGCCGCGGAACTTCACCACGTAGAGCCCGTCGTCGTCGGCCTCGACGAGGCCGGGGAGCGAGCCGCCTTCGCGCAGCGGAGTGACGTAGCGGGTTGCGACGACGTGCCGCAGCGCAGTTCCTACAGCCATGCGGGTCAGGGTAGACGGATATCCGCTCCAGCCCGGTGCTATCTTGGATCGCCCATGGGAGGACAGCCTCCAGGGTCGCTCGGTGAGCGCCTGGGTACCCCGGTGCCCTCCGTCCCCCGTGCCTACGAGCCGATCGCGCACGAGTTGCTCGTTCTCGTGATGAGCGGCCGGTTCGCCCCCGGGGAGAGGCTGCCCTCGGAGCGGCAGCTGGCGGCGCACTTCGGTGTAAGCCGCCCGACGATTCGCGAGGCGCTCGGGGCGCTCGAGTCGAGAGGGCTCGTCCACACGCGGGTGGGGAGCGGGACGTTCGTCAACGATCGCGACGACGATCACGTGCGGGGTGACGATGTTGCCGCCGACGCCAGTCCTGCCGAGGTGATGGAGACGAGACTTCTCGTCGAGATGGGCGTCGCGCGCGTGGCTGCACGCAGGGCCGCTCTCGACCCGGGCGGAGTCGAGCTGGTGCGGGCCGCCGTCGAGGCGCTCGAACGGACGGCCGGCCCCGACGTGTTTCCCGACGAGCTCGATGCGGCGTTCCATCGATCGCTCGTGACCCTCAACAGGAACGACTACCTCGATTCGCTCCTCGCTCCGATCTGGGAAGCGATGACGCAAGGCTTGTTCGTGACGATGCAGAACATGAGCTGGTCGGCCCTCGACACGAAGCGGATTGCCGCTGAGCACCGCGCCATCTTCGAGTCCGTGCAGTCCGGCGACGGCGAGCTTGCAGCCTTCGCGATGGAGCGCCACCTCCGCGCGGCCATGGCCAAGCTCTTCAGCGACGACGCCGAGGACGGCCCCCCGCCTCGGTACTTCGCCTGACGCCCGTGTTCACCGCGACCGAAGGAGTGGTGCTGCCGACCGCCGTTACCGGCTCGTGGCCGCGCCCACCGTGGTTTCAGGGCGGGCTCTGGGGGAGGACCGTGTCGGATGCGCTCGTCGACCTGTCCTACCGTGAGCCGTTCAGCGACGCGATCTCGACGGTGATCTCCGATCAGGAGCGGGCCGGGCTCGACATTTTGACGAACGGGGACTATCACCTCGACGTCGATCTCGCCGGGCAGTCGTGGGTCCTGTATCCCGTCGAGCGGTTCTCCGGGCTCTCGCGCGAGCGATCGGCAGCGGCTGGCGACGAGTGGGTCTACCCGCCGGGAACGCTGCTGGCGGAGGTCTTCGGAGGATGGCGCCTCCCCCCGGTCGTCGGGCCGGTCGGCGCCGGGCGGCCGCTGGAGTTCGACAAGCTCTGGCGGATCGCCCAGTCGCGGACAGATCGTCCCGTCAAGTTCGGGACGGTGTCGACACAGCTCGTCGCGAGCATGCTCGATCTCGACACCGACGCCTACGCAGTCAACAAGCGCGACCTGATGTGGGACATGGCCACGGTGATGAACCAGGAGCTCCGCCAGCTCGCGCACGCGGGCTGCAGGGCGATCCAGATCGAGGAGCCGCTCATGCACTTCGTTGCCTCGACCTCAAACGATGGCAAGTACCTGGATTTCCTGATCGAGTGCTTCAACCACGAGATCGAGGGGCTCGATGGCGTCGAGGTCTGGGTGCACACGTGCTGGGGGAACGCCAACATGCAGCGGGTCCTCCAGAAGACGTCATATGCCGAGGCCATCGAGATCTTCCTCGAGCGCGTCAACGGCGACGTGTGGACGGTCGAGATGAAGGATCGCGACTACGCCGATCTCGAGCTCTTCCGTCCGTACCGCGATCGGATGCGCAAGAAGGTCGCCGTCGGGTTCGTGAGCCATCGCTCGCTCCAGGTGGAGACGCCCGAGGAGGTGGCCGAGGACATCCGCTACGCGCTGAACTACATCGACCCCGAGAACCTCATCGTCTCGTCCGACTGCGGGTTCGGCCGCGGAGGCCCGAACCGGCTCGTCGCGTTCTACAAGGCAACCGCGATCGCGCAGGGCGCGAACATCGTGCGGCGAGAGCTCGGCGCCGACGAGCGCCCGGTACGCGCCGCCGATCCCCGAACGCAGATCGACGCGCCGGGGTTCCCCGGTCCGGGACTTCCTTGACCCGGCGCCACCCGCGTGGTAGAAGCCGGGCAACGTTTCTTACCAATTCGCTTACCACTAAGGAGTGCCGATGCTCCGCAGTTTCCCGTTCACGTCCGAGTCGGTGACGGAGGGTCATCCGGACAAGATCGCCGACCAGATCTCAGACTCGGTGCTGGACGCGATCCTGGCCGGCGATCCCCTCGGGAGGGTCGCCTGCGAGACCCTCGTCACGACAGGTCTCGTGGTCGTCGCGGGGGAGATCACGACGACGACGTACGTGGACATTCCGCGGCTCGTGCGGGAGAAGATCCGCGAAATCGGCTACGACCGGGCGAAGTACGGGTTCGACTGCGACACCTGCGGGATCGTCGTCTCGATCGACGGCCAGTCGCCGGATATCGCGCAGGGCGTCGACGAGGCATATGAGGCGCGCTCGATGCCCGGCGACGACGATCCGCTCGATCTCGTCGGCGCTGGCGACCAGGGGATGATGTTCGGCTTCGCGTGCACGGAGACGCCGGAGCTGATGCCGCTGCCGATCCAGCTCGCGCACACGATCTGTCGCAGGCTGGCAGAGGTGCGCAAGGCGGGCGTTCTCCCGTATCTCCGTCCCGACGGGAAGGCGCAGGTGACGGTTCGCTACGAGGTCGGCGAAGACGGCGTACCGCGCCCCGTCGAGCTCGAGCGTGTCGTGGTGTCGACGCAGCACGCGAACGGCCTCGACATGGAGTCGTTGGTGAAGCCCGACGTTGTCGAGCACGTGCTGCGCCCGGTTCTGCCGAAGCATCTCTACGACGAGGCGCGGCTCGAGGAGAAGGGCTTTGTGCTCGTGAACCCGACCGGGAAGTTCGTCGTCGGCGGGCCGATGGGAGATACCGGGGTGACCGGACGGAAGATCATCGTCGACACGTACGGGGGGATGGCCCGTCACGGGGGCGGCGCGTTCTCGGGGAAGGATCCGACGAAGGTCGACCGTTCGGCCGCGTACGCCGCACGACATGTCGCGAAGAACGTGGTCGCCGCGGGCCTTGCCGAGCGTTGCGAGATCCAGGTGGCGTACGCGATCGGCGTCGCGCATCCGGTGTCGATCGAGCTCGACTGCTTCGGCACGGAGGCCGTCCCGACGGCACGGATCGAGGAGCTTGTCCGCGAGCACTTCGACCTCCGGCCGGCAGCGATCGTGCGCGATCTCGACCTTCGTCGGCCGATCTACGCGAAGACGGCGAGGTACGGTCACTTCGGTCGCGACGACCACGATTTCACCTGGGAATGGACCGACAAGGCGGACGCGCTGCGGACTGCCGCAGGGCTCGTCGCGGCGACGGCCTGACGCGATGACGCTCACGTGTGTCGGCTCGGTCGCGTTCGATTCGGTCGCGACGCCGTTCGGCAGCCGCGAGCGAATGCTCGGCGGGTCGGCGACGCATTTCTCGCTCGCCGCGAGCTTCTTCACGGACGTCCGGGTCGTCGGCGTCGTTGGTGACGACTTCGGCGACGGCGCGCTGGATGTGTTCTCCGAGCACGGGATCGACGTCTCCGACATCGAGCGGGTGCCGGGCGGGAAGACGTTCTTCTGGCGAGGTCGCTACGACTTCGACCTGAACACGGCGCACACGCTCGAGACGCAGCTGAACGTGTTCGCGGAGTTCGAGCCGCACCTGTCGGACGCGTCGGCGGCAGCCTCGACGCTCTTCCTCGGGAACATCCAGCCCGATCTGCAGCGGGCCGTGCGCGAGCAGTGCCGCGACGCGTCGTTCGCCGCCCTCGATTCGATGAACCTCTGGATCGACACCGCGCGGGAGTCGCTCGTAGCGGCGATCTCCTCGGCGGACTGCGTGCTGCTGAACGACGCGGAGGTACGCATGCTGGCCGCCGAGCCGAGTCTCGCCCGCGCGGCGCAGACGATCCGCTCCTGGGGGCCCTCGACCGTGGTCGTCAAGCAGGGCGAGTACGGCGCATCCCTGTTCTCCGACTCCGGATACTTCTCGCTTCCGGGTTATCCGGTCGAGCGGGTGCTCGACCCGACCGGCGCCGGAGACTCGTTCGCCGGAGGGTTCGTCGGCGTGCTCGACGCGTCTGCCGGCGGGTCGCTCCCAGACGACCTTCTGCGCCGCGCGATGGTCTACGGATCCGTGCTGGCGTCGTTCAACGTCGAGGCGTTCGGCACGGAGCGCGTCCAGCGCCTGACCCAGGACGAGATCGACCGCCGCTTCGGTGAGTTCAAGGAGATGACCCATTTCGAGGCGACCCCGGTTCCAGCGCGGGTCGCGTGACCAACGACGTCGAGGAGTGCATCACATGACATCGAGCGTTTCGCTCACGACAACTGATTTCAGAGTGGCAGATCTCTCACTGGCCGCCTTCGGTCGCAAGGAGATCCAGCTGGCCGAGCACGAGATGCCGGGGCTGATGGCGACGCGGCGGGAGTTCGCGGCCGAGCAGCCGCTTCGCGGCGCGCGGATTACCGGCTCGCTCCACATGACGATCCAGACCGCGGTGCTGATCGAGACACTCGTGGCGCTCGGGGCCGAGGTCAGGTGGGCGTCGTGCAACATCTTCTCGACACAGGATCACGCGGCCGCCGCGGTTGCGGTCGGTCCCGAGGGGACGCCGAACGAGCCTCGCGGGGTTCCTGTCTTCGCGTGGAAGGGCGAGACGCTCGAGGAGTACTGGTGGTGCACCGAGCAGGCGCTTACGTGGCCCGACGGCGGCCCGAACATGCTGCTCGACGACGGCGGCGACGCCACCCTGCTCGTGCACTGGGGCGACGAGTTCGAGGGCAAGGGCGAGGTGCCGGACCCGACCTCGGCGGGCTCGGAGGAGGAGGGCGTGATCCTGCGCGTCCTGCAGCGCAGCCTCAACGAGTCGAGCGACCGGTTCAAGCGGCTGGCCCAGGGCATCCGCGGCGTCTCCGAGGAGACCACCACCGGCGTGCACCGGCTCTACCAGCGCCAGGAGGCCGGCACCCTGCTCTTCCCGGCCATCAACGTCAACGATTCCGTCACCAAGTCGAAGTTCGACAACCTCTACGGATGCCGCCACTCGCTCGTCGACGGCATCTTCCGGGCCACCGACGTGATGATCGGCGGCAAGGTCGCCGTGGTGT
>JBBQXH010000190.1:0-5560 GCA_038209835.1 Gaiellales bacterium
GAGTGTCCATGTGGACGAAGCCGCGTTCGGTGACCCTCTCGCCGTACGCGACGACCTGGTTCAGCGGGGTCGAGCCGGCCTTGGCGGCCGCTCCGAGCGACTTCTCGTAGATGGTCGTCAGCCCGCCCGCCTTGTTTCCCGGTGTCGGGTTGTTGTTGTGTCTTCTGAGGGAGACCTAATGTCCCCGATACTGGGGATTCATCGGCTCAACAGAGGAGTAGCCGCTCACCCAACAGAGGGAGGCAATGTCCCCGATACCGGGGATATGAGGCTGCGGTCTTCTCGCCTCGCGACAAGAAGAAGATTCGCAGGACGTTTGCGACGTTGGGCGAGGCCCGCTCCTGGCGGCGGGATGCCGCCTCAGCCGTCGCGAGGGGAGCGATGCGTGCCTCCACACCAACGACGATCCATGACGCTGGACGAGCTCTCATCGACGGCATGAGATCCGGCCTGGTACGTACACGCTCGGGCGAGCTGTACAAGCCGAGCGCGATTCGCTCGTACAACGACGCGCTCGACCATCATGTTTACGAGGATCTTGGTGGCCTGAAGCTCGCACAGATCCAACGCCATCACATCCAAGATCTCGCTGACCGTCTCAGAGCACAGGGATTATCGCCATCGAGTGTCCGGAACGCACTCATGCCAGTCCGGGTCATCTTTCGCCGGGCCATCGCTCGCGGCGATCTAGCCGTTAACCCTTGCGATCGCGTCGAACTCGCTGCCGTGCGCGGCAGACGAGATCGGATCGTCGCACCCCAGCAAGCCGCTGCGCTCCTCGACGCGCTACCAGAGAAGGACAGGCCTATTTGGGCTACGGCGCTCTACGCAGGTCTACGACGAGGTGAGCTGATGGGCTTGCGGTGGGAGGATGTTGCCCTCGCCGCGGGCGTCATCCGTGTGGAACGATCCTGGGACCTCAAAGAGCGGGAGATCGTTGATCCCAAGAGCCGGGCCGGCCGTCGTCGGGTTCCGGTCCCGGCGGTGCTGCGCGACGTTCTCGACGAGCACAAGCTCCGCTCGCCCGCCGCTTCCGGCCTCGTGTTCGGGGCGACCAACGGCGTGCCGTTCGATGACTCCGCGTTAGCAGCACGGGCGGCGAGAGCGTGGGGTGCCACCGAGCCGCCCCTCGGGCCAATCACCCTCCACGAAGCCCGTCACACCTTCGCGAGCCTGATGATCGCGGCCGGGGTAAACGCAAAGGCTCTCGCGACGTACATGGGCCATTCGAGCGTCACGATCACATACGACCGCTACGGACACTTGATGCCTGGCAACGAGGATGAAGCGGCGAGCCTCCTCGATGCGTACCTCGAACGGGCGAACACTGGCGCACGACTGGCGCAACTCGAGGATTCCTAGAGAACATGTCGGCAACCGAGATTCGTGCGCCACTCGTGCGCCAGTACGCGCCTCAAACAGTGGACGCCAGTGGACGCCAGTGGACGCCAACACCGGTCGACCGAAGATCCACAGAAGCCAATCCCAGTACCGAATTTGGCTGCATGAACGGCGGGGGTGGGATTCGAACCCACGAGGCGAGGATCACTCGCCTAGCGGTTTTCAAGACCGCCCCTTTCAGCCACTCGGGCACCCCGCCCTGCGTGCATCATGGCGTGATCGGCCTTCCGAGAGCAACACGAGCCGTCATCCTGGTCGCCATCTCCGTCGCCATGCTCGGCGCGTGCGGCGGCGGGAGCGAATCCGTGGCTCCGACGGGCTCGACTGCGAGCGTCGCGGTCGCCTCACAAGCAGCCGGTTCCCGGACGCGTCAGACTGCCGAGCTTCCCGACGGGACGGCGATCGACTACACGCTCGTTCTACCGAATGCCTATGAGCCGGGGAAGAGCTACCCGGTGCTTCTCGTGCTGCCCCCGGGCGGGCAGGGCCAGGCCGAGGTCGACTTCGTCCTCGACGCCTACTGGGAGGCCGAGGCGCGCAGGCGCGGCTGGATCGTCGTCAGCCCGGTCTCGCCGGATGGGAAGCTCTTCTTCGAAGGCCCAGCCGAGCTTCTTCCTAGCCTGCTCGACGTGATCGCGGATGCCTACCCGCCCGAGGGAGGGCGCTTCTACCTCGCCGGCGTGTCGAACGGGGGCCTGTCGGCGTTCCGCGTTGCCCTCGACAGTCCGGATCGATTCGCCTCGCTGCTCGCCGTTCCGGGGTTCCCACCCGAGCCGGCGGATTTCGACCACCTCGACCGGATTGCCGGTATCCCTGTCTGGCTGATCGCCGGAGAGAACGACCCGACGTGGCGCGAGCAGATGGTGCGTACGGCGGACACTCTCGAGGCGCTCGGGGGCGACGTCAAGCTCACCATTTCCCCGGGCGACGGACACATCGTCCAGAGCCTTGGCGGCGTGGAGTTCTTCGACTTCCTCGATGGCGCGCGCGCAACGAGCTCTACCGCGGGCTGATCGTCGCCGGTGCGCCATAGCGCTGGAGCACCTCGGGAACTGCGACCGTCGCGTCCTCCTGCTGGAAGTTCTCCAGGATCGCGAGGAGGGCGCGCGCGGTGACTGCCGTGCCGTTCAGCGTGTGAGCGGGCTGAACTCCTCCCGGACCGCGGAAGCGGACATCGAGCCGGCGCGCCTGGAAGTCCGTCGTGTTCGACGTCGAAGTGATCTCCCGATAGCGGTTCTGCGACGGGAACCAGCCCTCGATGTCGTACTTCTTCGCCGCAGGTGCTCCGAGATCCCCGGCGGCGACGTTCACCACGCGGTACGGGATCCCGAGCTGCGCCACGAGCTCCTCCTCGATCGAGAGCAGGAGCTCGTGCTCCTCCCCCGAGCGCTCGGGCACGCAGAAGACGAACATCTCCACCTTGTCGAACTGGTGCACGCGGAACATCCCGCGGGTGTCCTTGCCCGCCGCCCCCGCCTCGCGGCGAAAGCATGTCGAGTAGCCGGCGTAGCGAAGCGGCAGCTCATTCTCCTCGACGATCTCGCCCATGTGGAGCGCCGCGAGCGCCACTTCGGACGTGCCCGTGAGATACAGCTCGTCCTTCTCGATCGAGTAGATGTTGACCGCCTCCGTCGGGAAGAACCCGGTCCCGTACATCGCCTCCTCGCGGACGAGGACGGGAGGAAGCACCGGGATGAATCCCCTGGCGGCCGTGCTCTCGAGCGCGAAGCGGTAGAGCGCCAGCTCGGCGAGCGCAACGTCGCCGAGCCGGTATGCGAAGCGTGAGCCCGAGATGCGTGCGCCGCGCTCCATGTCGATCCAGCCGAGCTCGAGGTGATCGCGCGGCTCGAACGCGAACGAGGGCTGCTCGCCGACCCGGCGCAGCTCGACAGCGTCGTCCTCGGTGAATCCGTCCGGCGCGCTCGGGTCAGGCGGGTTGGGGACCGCCGCGAGCAACTCGTCGCGGCGCACCGCGGCCCCGGTAAGCGACGTCTCGAGCGCCGCGAGGTCCGTCTTCACGCCCTTGAGCTCCTCGATCTGCTCGGGCGTCGGCTTACCCTTGATCTTCGTTTTGGCCCGTAACTCGTCGACTCGCGGAACGAGCGCGAGCCACTCTCGGTCGGCCTCCATCAGGCGGTCGAACGCGTCTCCGGCGCCCTTGCGCGCGACTGCGGCACGCCATGCGTCGGGGTCGTGCCGGGCGGCTCGGATGTCGATCATCGCCGAGAGTCTAGGACGAGCAGCGCCTCGATCACCTGCGCGACGCCCTCCTCCTCGGCGGGAGGGCAAACGAAGTCGGCGATGTCGAGCAGAACCTGATCCGCGTCGGCGACGGCAACCGCGTAGCCCGCCCATTCGAGCAGCTCGACGTCGTTCTGCCCGTCGCCGAACGCGATCGTGCGTTCCTGCGTGAAGCCGAGACGCTTCGACAGGAAGTCGAGTCCCGAGCCCTTCGTGACACCTCGTTGCGAGAACTCGAGGAAGATCGGGAGGGATTTCGAGATGTGAAGGCGGCCGTCGAATCGCTGCTTCATCGCGGTCTGCAGGTCGTCGAGGGCCTCAGGAGGGCCAACCGTGACGAGCTTCGTCGGCGGCCGGTCGAGCCAATCGACGAGATCGCCGACCGGCGTGATGCGGAGATTCTGGAAGGAGGCGTAGCGCTCTGATTCGGGGGCCAGCTCTCGGACGTACAGCTCGTCATCGACGTAGACGTTCAGCGCATGACCCTCGCCCTCGACTGCCTCGATCGTCTCGCGCGCGAGCTCCAGCGGTATCGGCTCGTGGCGGAGGAACTCTCCGGTTGCGGGGTCGACGACGGCTGCGCCCTGATAGCAGATGACGGGATCGTCGATTCCCGCGGCGCGCGCGTACGGCCGCACGGACCGGAACATCCTTCCCGTCACGATGAGCACGCGGATCCCCGCCGCGCGCGCGGCCGTGATCGCGGCCTTCGTTCGTTCCCGAAGAACGACGTCCTCTGCGATCAGGGTGCGGTCGAGATCGCACGCGACGACGTCGATGTCGCGTGGAAACTCGTTGGGAAGGGTTAGAACCCGCTTCACAATGATGCTTCGTCGTCGGGGCGTGGTGGGTGGGTGTGATGCAAGGACGCAGGGAGTCCCAATACGAGACGTATTGGGGCGACCGAGGACGCCGCAGCGCGCCCGCACAGCGTGAGTCGGCGGCACAAGGCTTCGTTGTGAAGCGGGTTCGTTAGCCCGATGTCGACTGGACGACGTACGAGGCGATGTCGGCGATCTGCTGCTCGGTGAGCTGGTCTTTGTACGGAGGCATCCCACCGCCCCCGTTTGTGATCTGCGAAAAGGCCTTCTCGAGACTCGGCTTGGCCTCGTCGAGGTTCGGGCCGACATTCCCGTTGGTTCCGGCATCGGCGAGGACGTGACAACCGCCACAGCCCGAGGAAGCGAAGAGCGTCTTCCCGGCTGCAGGGTCGCCCTCCGGGATGCTGGCCGGCGCTGCGTCCGTGGGCTGCGCGACCGTCCCGATCACCGTCTCGGGCGTCGCCGTTATCTCGGTCCCGCCACAGCCCGCGGCGAGGAGTCCGAGCGTGCCAACGGCCGCAACGACGACGATGACGAGTGCGCGACGCATCCGGAGCCGAGTGTATACGACCGATTCAGCAGAGCCCGCGGGAGGCGTCGAGGCGTTAACGAGCGCTCAACAGACCCCGGGCTACAATCGGAGGACGGTATCTCTGAAGGAGTTGAGAACTCGATGAAACGCAAGTCATTTGGCCGAGACGCGGGACTTTCCGCCCGGATGGTCCTGACGACCTTCCTCCTCGGCCTGCTCTACGTCCTGTTCTTCGTTGTGCTCTACCAGGTGCTGAATCTCGGCATCGGCCTCGTGATCCTGCTGATCGGCGGGCTCGCCGTGCTTCAGCTCTTCACCTCGGACAAGATCGCGCTGGCCGCGTCAGGCGCGAAGATCGTCGAGCGCGACCAGGCGCCGGAGCTGCACGACATGGTCGAGCGGCTCTGTGCGCTCTCGGATCTGCCGAAGCCGCGGAGAGCGGTGATCGACACCGACATTCCGAACGCGTTCGCGACCGGTCGGAGCCCCAAGAAGGCCGTGGTGGCCGTCACGCGCGGCCTGTGGGAGCGCCTCGAGCCCAAGGAGGTCGAGGGCGTGCTCGCCC
>JBBQXH010000191.1:0-5552 GCA_038209835.1 Gaiellales bacterium
GAGGACGGCAGCCGCGTGCAGCGCGTCGTCGGTGATCGTGCAGCGGTGGTGGGCCTCGTAGCGGTCGCGGAGTCCCCGGAGGATCTCGACGGTCTCGTCGACGGACGGTTCGTCGATGCGAACCTGCTGGAACCGCCGCTCGAGCGCCGCATCCCGCTCCAGATACTTGCGGTACTCATCGAGCGTCGTCGCGCCGATCGTCTGGAGCTCTCCGCGCGCGAGCGCAGGCTTGAGGATCGACGCGGCATCGATGGCGCCCTCGGCCGCCCCGGCACCGACGAGATTGTGGAGCTCGTCGATGAAGAGGACGATGTCGCCGCGCTGCGTGATCTCCTTCATGACCTTCTTCAGCCGCTCCTCGAACTCGCCGCGATACTTCGAGCCGGCGACGAGAGCCGCGAGGTCGAGCGTGTAGATCTGCTTGCCCTTGAGGAGCTCGGGCACCTGGTTCGACGAGATGCGTGCGGCAAGCCCCTCGACGACGGCCGTCTTGCCGACGCCCGGCTCGCCGATCAGCACAGGATTGTTCTTCGTTCGCCGCGAGAGAATCTGCATGACGCGCTCGATCTCCGTCTGGCGCCCCACGACCGGGTCGAGCTTCCCTTCCGCGGCGAGCTTGGTCAGGTTGCGGCCGAACTGGTCGAGCAGCTTCGAGCTCTTCGCCTTCTCGCCCTGGGCGGCGCCCGAGCCGGTCTGGCCACGGCGGCCCGGACCGGAGAGCATGCGGATGATCTCGTTTCGGATCTTCTCGGCGTCCGCGTCGAAGTCGAGGAGGATGCGTGCGGCGACCCCCTCGTTCTCGCGGACGAGGCCGAGCAGGATGTGCTCGGTGCCGATGTAGTTGTGGCCGAGCGAAAGCGCCTCGCGGAGCGCCAGCTCGAGTACCTTCTTCGCGCGCGGGGTAAACGGGATCTGGCCCGTCGTCACCTCGTCGCCCTGGCCGACGATCCGGGCGACCTGCGCGCGGACTTCCTCGACGGTGATGTCGAGACTCTCGAGGACGCGGGCCGCAAGACCCTCCTCCTCGCGCAGAAGACCGAGCAGGATGTGCTCCGTCCCGATGTAGTTGTGCTTCAGTGCACGGGCCTCGTCCTGAGCCAGAACGACGACCTGACGTGCTCTCTCGGTGAAGCGTTCAAACACGTGAAACCTTTCCGTCGCTTCGCCGTCTCATGGTAGCGGACGACCCTTCGGATGGGTCCATGCTCACTTGCCTCGCCGACGCAAGCGGTAGGTTCATCCGGTGACGCTCGAGACCGTGCTCACCCCGCGCGGGCCTTACAGGCTCGAGACATGCGCGCGACACGCGGGAGACCGAACGCGGATCTTTCGCGACGGCCTCATGACGACAGTCTTCGAAGCCGGCGGCGAGCCGGCCCTCGCCCGGGTCTGGCAGCGGTCGGACGGGGCGCTTCAGGTACGCCTCGAGAGCCGTGACCCGGAGGCCGCGCTCGAGACACTCCGTTTCGTCCTGGCCGTCGACGCCGATCACACGGAATTCCTCCGTCGGTTTCGGAACGATCCGTCGATCGGGCGTGCGACGCTGCGGGCGCGCGGGCTCCGCCCATTGCGCACCGCGACCGTGACGCACGCCCTCGTCAAGGCTCTCTGCGGTCAGCTGATCGCCGCCCGCGAAGCGCGGCGGATCGAAGCACGGCTTCTCCGAGCGGCTGCGGGAGAGCACGCGGGCCTCTGCCTACCGCCCCGACGTTCGGCGTTTGCCCCGCTCGCTCCGGCCTCGCTCTGCGCCCACGGCCTCGTCGCGCGAAAGGCGTCGGCGCTCGTCCGCATCTCACGCGGCCTCGACCTCGAGAAGCTCCGACGGGTTCCGACGGACATCGCCGTCTCTCGGATCGTGCAGGAGCGCACGCTCGGGCCGTGGTCTGCCGGCGTGATCTGCCTGTATGGGCTCGGACGGTACGAGCACGGGCTGGTGGGAGACCTGGGCCTGATCAAGCTCTGCACCGCCCGCCTCGGTAGGACTGCGACGGCCGAGGACACGGCGGAACTGCTCGCCCCGTACGGCGAGTGGGCCGGGCTCGCGAGCCTTTACCTCCTCGCCGGCTCGGGCTAGGCAAGAGCTAGAAGCGCCGCCAGCTCTGGCGGCTCATGAACCACCCGTGACCGGCCGCGTTCTTACACGTCAAGCCTGTCGTGCGCGAGGTGCACGAAAATCCACCACGGCGCCAGGTCGAACCGTAGGCGAGCACCCTGGATCGGCGGTCGAGCGCGGTGTCGCCTGCGCACGTGATCCGAGCCCGTCCCTTCCGCGTCATGTTCAGGGAGAAACCCCAGTCGACATCGCAGCCGGCCGGCCGTGGCGGAGTCGGCTTGAGACCGCTCCAGATGTCGCACCGGAGATATCGGTCTGAAGAATCGAACAGACACCCGATGTTGCCGCTCGGCATCCGAAATTGGCTAATGCCCGCGGTTGCCGTACCCGTCACGGCGAGCCCCGCAGCGACGGCGACGAGCGCCACCGCCGTCCGCTTCATCAGAACAGGCGCCAGGTACCGCTTCCCATCGAGAACCCGTGGCCGACCGCGTTGACGCAGCGAATCCCGATGGCCTGCGAGACGGCGTGACAGTGGATCCCGTGGAAGCGAATCATCTTCCCGTAGGCGAGAACCGTGAACGGTCCCACAAACGGGTTCTGCGAGAGACAGAAGCCGCGCGCGCGCCCGCGATGATTGACGATCAGACCGTTGCCCGGGTCGCCGATGCATTGGTTCGGCGGCCCCTTCGGCGTGGGTGGGTTGAGCGGAACCTTCGACGAACAGGTGATGGTCGGCGGCCCAGATCCGGGAAAGTACGTGGCGACGCAGTAGGTGTCCTTCGCCTGGGTCCGGAACTGCCGGACCGAGCCGACGCGGGAGGTAGCGGTCGCCACCTGTGTCACGACGAGACACGCTGAGAGAGCCGCGAAGACGCATACAAGCCGCCGCATCAAAAACGCGCCCAGCCTGACGGGCTCATCCGGAAGCCGTGCGACCCATTCGTACAGCGGACGCCGACGGATACCGACACCGCACGGCAGGTGATCTTGCCGATCGTCACACCCTTGCCGTAGTGGAGCTTGATGATCGGCGGCGAGAACGGATACTCCGAGAGGCACAGGCCCTTCGCGCGTCCCTTCGCACCGATCTGCAGGCCACCACCCGGGTCACCGGTGCCATGGCAGTTCGGCTTCGGGAACGGGTTGACGCCGGAATTGAGCTTGCCGATGCAGAGAGCGCCGCCCGGCGACCCCGGGATCGATCCAATGACGAGGCACGTCACTTTTCCACCCGGGAGCTTGAAGTTCTTGAGCGCAGGCGCCCCACCTGCTCCGGCGCTCGCAACGGCGACGAGAGCGAAGGCGCTGACGAGAACCGTTGCGAGGAAGAGGCGCATTCGAGAGATCTTGTAACAGATCAGTGGATCTCGCGCAACGCCGGGAAGAGTACGACGTCACGGATCGTCTCTCGACCGGTCAGCAGCATCGCCAATCGGTCGATCCCTAGTCCGATCCCGCCCGTGGGCGGCATCCCGTACGTGAGTGCCTCCACGTAGTCGGGATCTCCTTCCTCCGCGAGCGCGTCGCCCGCCGCCTTCTCGCCCTCCTGCATCCGGAAGCGCGTGGCCTGCTCCTCGGCATCGTTGATCTCGGTGAATGCGTTGCCTAGCTCCATGCCGCAGACGAAGTACTCGAAGCGCTCGACGATCGCCGGGTCGTCGTCAGTCGAACGGGCGAACGGCGAGAGCTCGACGGGATAGTCGTGGAGCATCGTCGGCTCGACGAGAGCCGGCTCGACGTACGCGGACAGAGCGTGGTCGACGAGGTGCGCCCACGTTCTGTCGTTCGTCGTGTCTGTCCCGCGCTCCTCGAGCTGCGCCCGAAGCTCGGCCTCGTCGCGAGTCCAGAGCCCGTGGTCGACCAGCGCATCCGCGAGCTTAACCCGGCGCCACGGGGCCCTGAGGTCGACCTCGTGGCCGCGGAAGGTCACTTTCGTCGTCCCGATCGTCTCGAGCGCGACGGTCTGGATCAGATCCTCGATCCTCGCCATCGTGTCCGAGTAATCGGTATAGGCCTCGTACCACTCGAGCATCGTGAACTCGGGCTGATGCTTGTACGAGATGCCCTCGTTGCGAAAGTCCTTGCCGATCTCGTAGACCTTCTCGAGGCCACCGACGATGAGTCGCTTCAGGTACAGCTCCGTCGCGATCCGGAGATAGAGATCCCGGTCGAGCTCGTTGTGGTGGGTGACGAACGGCTCGGCGAACGCCCCGCCGTAGCGCGGTTGCAGGACCGGCGTCTCGACCTCGATAAAGCCGCGCTCGTCGAGGTAGCGTCGAATCGCAGCGACGATCCGGCTCCGAAGGATGAAGTCGCTACGCGTCTCCTCGTTCACGAGCAGGTCGAGATAACGCTTGCGATACCTCGTCTCGGTGTCGACGAGCCCGTGATACGTGTCCGGAAGCGGCTGCCCCGTCCGGGCGAGCACCTCGATCTCCTCGACGGCGAGTGAGGGCTCGCCGCGCCGGGTCCGCGCGGGAAATCCCGACGCGCCGACGATGTCACCGAGGTTCAGGTCGACCGGGCCGCAGCGATCCTCGGCGCATAACAGCTGAAGGCGCCCCGACCGGTCGACGAGATCCAGGAAGGTCAGTCCTCCATGCCCCCGGCGCGCCATCACCCGGCCGGCTACACGGCGGCGATCCTCTGATTCCCCGCCCACCTCGAGGCTCTCCGCCTCGGTTCGGACGTTCGCGACGTCGTCACGATCGGCAAAGCGCTTCGGGAGGCCCACGACAGCCGCGAGCCTAGCGGTCGCAGGTGCCGAGCGGCGCAGCGCCAGTGACTGGAACTCGTATGCGACGTCAGTGCGACTTGACAATGACATCTTAAGACGTCATTATGGCGTCATGGATGTCACACCGTACGTTGAAACAATCGCTGAGCGCCTCGACGCAGCGGCGGCAGTCGGCGACGAGGACACAAGACGTATCGCGTCGACGCTCGGTGACGCGCTCGATTCCGGCGCCCGGCTCGCGATCATGGCCGCACTGTCTGAGTTCGCGGACGAAGTCAACGCATCCCTTCCCGACCGTAGCGTCGAAGCCAGGCTCGAAGGCTCAGAGATCAGCGCCTCGGTCTCAGAGGCTCTCGCTGAGCCCCGTGCGAGCGACGAGTCTGCGTTCTCCGACACCGGAGACACGAGCCGCGTGACGCTGCGACTTCCCGACGAGCTCAAGGTCCGGGCGGGCGAGGCAGCGGCGAGGGAGGGCCTCTCGCTCAACTCCTGGCTCGCCAGAGCGGTGCAGGACTCTCTTCGGACGAGGGGCGGCGAGGCAGCGCCTTCCAGTCGCACCACCCGCCTTCGGGGCTGGGTCGAGGGTTGAGTTCACGAGAAAGGAGAAGACGATGAGCACATCCCCTGGGTTGTCGAGACATGAGTCATTTCCCTGCGAGGGGCCTGCGGATCTCGATCTGCGCCTGTTCGAAGGCCGGCTCGACGTCCGGATGGTCGCCGAGCCCGTCGCGCGCGTGACACTTACGACCGAGGCGTCCG
>JBBQXH010000192.1:0-5543 GCA_038209835.1 Gaiellales bacterium
GGCCGTCTGAGCTTTTCCACCTACGCGGCTGACCGACACGCCGACGTCGATTGCCGGACGCACGCCGGCGAAGAACAGATCGGGTTGGAGGTAAATCTGGCCGTCAGTGATCGAGATGACGTTCGTCGGAATGTAGGCCGACACGTCGCCCGCCTGAGTCTCGATGACCGGAAGCGCCGTCAGCGATCCGCCGCCGAGGTCGTCGTTCAGCTTGCAGGCGCGCTCGAGCAGCCGCGAGTGGAGGTAGAAGACGTCACCGGGAAACGCCTCGCGCCCGGGAGGGCGCCGGAGCAGCAGCGACATCTGGCGGTACGCGTCTGCGTGCTTGGAGAGGTCGTCGTACATGCAGAGCGCATGGCGACCCGAGTAGAGGAAGTGCTCGCCCATCGCGCAGCCTGCGAACGGCGCCATCCACTTGATCGGCGCGGCCTCCGACGCCGGGGCGCTGACGATGATCGTGTAGTCCATCGCTCCCTCGTCCTTCAGGCGCTGGTGCACCTGAGCGACGCTCGACGCCTTCTGGCCGATGGCGACGTAGACGCAGATGACCCCGGAGCCCCTCTGGTTCAGGATCGTGTCGATCAGGATCGCGGTCTTGCCGGTCGAGCGGTCGCCGATGATCAGCTCCCGCTGGCCTCGCCCGATCGGAATCATCGAGTCGATCGCCTTCAGCCCGGTCTGGAGCGGCTCCTTGACCGGCTGGCGCTCGACGACGCCGGGAGCCTTGAACTCGATCGGACGGCGCTCCTCGGACTTGATCGGGCCCTGGCCGTCGATCGGATCCCCGAGTGGGTTGACGATGCGCCCGACGAGTGCATCGCCCACTGGAACGCTCGCGAGGAGGCCCGTGCGCTTCACCGGCTGGCCCTCTTCGATCTTCTCCCAGTCCCCGAACAGGGCGGCGCCGACGTTGTCGGCCTCGAGGTTCAGCGCGAGCCCGGTGACCCCGTGCTCGAACTCGAGCATCTCCATCGCAAACGCATTCTCGAGTCCGTACACACGAGCGATGCCGTCACCGATCTGCAAGACGGTTCCAACCTCGCTGAGATTGGTCTCGACGTCGAAATCTTCGATCCGCTGCTTCAGGATCGAGGTGATCTCTTCTGGGCGTAACTTCAAGGCGAATCAGCTCCTTGTCGCGAGTTCTTGTCGGAGAGAGGCGAGCCGGCCGCGGACGCTCGAGTCGGCGCGGAAAGACCCCGCCTGGAGCACCATGCCACCGATGAGAGAGGGGTCAACCGAGCAGGTTGCCTCGACCTTTCGGCCCGAGGCGTGTGCGATCTTCGCGATGATGTCGTCGGCCTCGGCCTCGCTCAGCTCGCGCGCCGTGATCAGCTCGACCTCGAGGATGCGCTCTTCCTCGGCAACGAGCCGCTCGAATTCGCGCTGGATCTCGCCGACCTCGCCGAGGCGCCGCTTCAGCGCGAGAAGCTTGACGAAGTTCAGAAAGAGCGGGTCGGCTTCGCCGAACACCGCGTCGAGCCCGGCCTGCTTGGCCCGGGCGTCGATCTGCGGGTTGAGCAGCAGGTTCCGAAGCTCCGGCGAGGCGTCGACCGCCTCGACGAAGTCCGCCAGGTCCTCGCGAACCCGGGGCAGGCCGCCCTTCTCCTTGACGGCGTCGAAGAGCGCCTTCGCATAGATCCTCTGGGCTACCGCCAATTTAGTGCCCCCAGTCGGAAATACGCTCGTGCCCTGACGGCTGCAAAGCGGCGCCGGTCGGTGTCCTCGGTCGCGTCCGGCTTGCTTTTCGCCGTCAGGAGCATGACCGTATTTCCGACCGGGAGCACTTAGTTCCTC
Source organism: Gaiellales bacterium (assembly GCA_038209835.1). Classification (GTDB taxonomy): domain Bacteria; phylum Actinomycetota; class Thermoleophilia; order Gaiellales; family Gaiellaceae; genus JBBQXH01. The sequence continues at coordinate 1,798 of JBBQXH010000192.1, forward strand.
GAGGCGAGCTTGTTGAAGTCGATCTCCTCGACGGCCTCGTCGATCAGGCGGCGCTGGTCGTCCGCGTCGAGCACCTTGCCGGTGACCTTCTCGGAGGCGACCAGGGTGAGCTCGATCACCTCGCGGCGGATCTGCTCGACGAGTCGCTGGTTCTCGGCCTCGATCGACTTGCGGTTCTCCTCGAGCCGGCGCTCGAGATCGGCGTGCGCCTCGTCGAGCGTCCGCTGTCGCTGCGCCTCGCCCACGCGCCTCGCCTCGGCGAGGATCTCCTCTGCCTGCGTGCGGCCCTCGGCCACGATCCGCTGGTTCTCGGCGAGGAGCTTTCGCGACTCCTCGCGCGCATTATCGGCCTCTTCGAGCGCCTCGGCGATCCTGTACCGCCGCTGGTCGATCAGGCCCTGGATCCGGCTGAACGCGAGCTTCTTGAGCACGAAGAACACGATGATGAACGTGACGATCGTCCAGATCATCAGTCCAGGGACGACCGAGATCAGATCGCCCGAGCTGCTGTCCTCGGCGGCCAGGAGTGCGGGGCTCACGAGCTGCATCGAGTCGTCGCCTAGACGAGGACGTACGCCAGGAGACCGCCGAGGAGCGCGTAGAACACCACGGCCTCGGTGAGCGCGAACCCGAGCCACTGGATGCCCTGCAACTCACTCCGCAGCTCGGGCTGCCGTGCGACAGCCTGGATCATCGACCCGAAGATGTAGCCGATGCCGATGCCTGCGCCGACGGCGCCGAGGCCGACGCCGACGCCGAAGGCAATGGCCTTGCCCAGGTCGCCGACGTCACCCGTCGTCTGTGCCAGAAGAAAATTCACTACTCCCTCCCTGTTCTTAGTGTTCCGGTTCGATGGCTCCGCCGATGTAGATGGCGGAGAGAAGTGCGAAGACGAAGGCCTGGATCGTGACGACGATCGTGACCTCGAAGATGTAGACGGCGGTCGCCACCGGGACTGCGATGACCGCGATCACGAGGGATTCGAAGATGAAGATCAGGCCGAGCATGACGAGGATCAGCATGTGGCCGGCGAGCATGTTGGCGAAAAGACGGACGGAGAGCGAGATCAGGCGCATGAACTGGGAGATGATCTCGAGCGGCACGATGAGGACGAGGAGCCCGGCGGGAACCCCGCTCGGGATCCAGCTCTTGAAGTACCTCACGGGGCCGTTGTAGCGGATGCCCTCGACCTGCGTCGCGATAAAGGTTACGAGCGCGAGCGCGAGCGTGACGCTGAGGTTCGCGGTGGCCGCGTAGATACCCCAGGTCGGAAGCTCGACGCCCCAGACTGTGACATGGTCGACCGAGATCGGAAGCGGGATGAAGCCGACGATGTTCAGGATCCAGATGAAGAGGAAGAGCGCGGCGCAGTAGGGGAACCACAGGGGAAGCGCCTTCTTCGGAAGATTCCCCTCGGCGATCTGAGTCTGCACGAGCTCGTAGACCGACTCGCCCATCGTCTGCTTGCGGCTCGGCCGGAGCCGCAGGCCGAAGCGCATGATCCAGATCCCGATGATGCACGTCAGCGCGCCGCCGACGAGCAGGTAGACAACGGCCTTGTTGATCGACATGTCGATCGGGCCGAGGTGAATCGACACCCAGGGAGGAAGCGCAAATTCGTCCTGGGGCTGGAAATCCCCCGTGGAGGCGAGGAGAAGGCTCGTCATGGTCTGGATCATGAACGCTCGCCGCTCCCTGAGAAGTACATCGACAGGCTGAGCACGAGCTCGAGCGTGTACGCGATCGCGTAGACGAGCGCGCCGGCGATAGCGAGCTGTGGATTCACCGTCGCCACGACGATCGCGACGACCATCAAGAGGATTCCGCGCGTCATCATCCCGAAGGCCACGACACCCGAGCCTGCCAGGTTCGGCCCTCCGATGCCGGCTCGATCGAGGACGAGCCCGAGCAGCTGGCTCCCGATCCAGAGGACGGCGCCGAGGGCCCACCCCTTGATCGACCAGCCGGCGAGGAGGAAGATCGGCAACGCCAGGGCCACGACGATGCCGCCCGCAAGGAGCGGCAGTCGCCGGTCGGGCAGCGGGCGCGGTGTGATCAGGGCCATCAGGGCGGCTCTAGACGTTCCGGTAGCGGACGATGACGGCCGCGATGCTCGCAGGGACGCCGAGCAGCGCTCCCGCGGCGATCCCGTATGCGGTCGAGCCGGCTGCCAGCCCGATCAGGGCGCCCGCTCCGACGAAGACGACGAGGACGGAAAGCAGGAGCGCACCCGCACCGAGCGGGTCGAACTGCGTGCGCTGGGACAAGGCTGAAACTCCCGTCATCGACCCGCTGGCAGCTTACCAATAGGCCGGACTTCGTGACAACCGCGAGGCGCATGCTCTGGCTGAAACTTCGGGGTTTGTGTCGGACTTTGTGCCACGTATGAGGTCACGCGCTCTTGCGTGCCCGGCGACCCTCCGCCTCGCGCCGCCAGATCCCCCACTCCCTGACGCGCCGGAGCTTCAGGATCTCGAGGAGCAGCACGATGTACACGGAGGCCCCGATCGCGACCAGCCCGATCACGGCGACGAGCACAGTGGGCCAGAGGTTCCAGTGACCGTGCGCACGGAACGGAATGAAGCGCGTCGCGAGCGCCGCCCCCGCGAGGATCGCGCACCATCCCCACAGGTAGAGGACGGCGCGGCGCTGAGAGAAGCCGATGTCCGCGAAGCGGTGATGAAGATGCCACGCGTCCGCCTGGTAGACGGGGAGCCGGTACTTCAGACGCTTCGCCACGACGAACGACGTATCGAGGATCGGGATGGCGAGCGCGAGGAGCGGTACGAACAGCGCAACGGTCGCGGCGGTCTTCAGGAGGCCCTGGATCGAGACCGTCGCCAGCGTGAATCCGAGCAGCATCGCCCCCGAGTCGCCCATGAAGATGCGAGCCGGGTAGAAGTTATGGCGCAGGAACCCGAAGCAGGCGCCCGCGACGATTGCGGAGAGCACAGCAGCCTCGGGCTTGCCGAGCGAGAGCGCGATCACCGCGAAGGTCGCCCCGGAGATCCCGCAAATCCCGGCGGCGAGCCCGTCCATGCCGTCCACGAAGTTGACCATGTTCATGAGCGCGACGATCCACAGGATGCTCACCGAGACCGCGAACCACTGGGGCAGCTCCTGGACGCCGATGAACGGGAAGGTGAAGCGGTCGAGCGCGAGGCCGAACGCGACCGGGACGGCGGCCGCGCCGAACTGGCCTCCGAGCTTGGCGAACCACGGGAGGTTGTAGAGGTCGTCGAGGAGGCCGACGACCGTCGCGATCGTCGCACCGATCAGGATCCCGCGGTAGACGCCGTCGAGGGGAAGGAACGCGATCGAGGGAATCAGGACGGCGAGGAAGATCGCGAGCCCACCGAGTCGGGGCACCGCCCGGCGGTGGATCTTCCGCTTCTCGTCGGGCTCGTCGACGACCCCGAACACCCGCGCCACGCCTCCGATGGCTGGCGTGAGGACGAGGACGACGCCGAGAGCGATCAGGAAGCCCCACAGGACGTCCATGTGATTCTCGAACGTCTGAAGCATCGGCTACAGGGTAGTACGACCGGTCACATGTTCGAGCCGCGGCGCCTCGACCCTTCGTGGCCCGGCGCGCGGGAAGCTACCGGGTGCCGTACAGCCGGTCGCCCGCATCGCCGAGGCCGGGCACGATGAACCCGCGCTCGTCGAGCCCGCGATCGATCGCGGCGACGATGATGTGGATGTCCGGATGCTCCCGATGGATCCGCTCGATGCCTTCGGGCGCT
>JBBQXH010000193.1:0-5527 GCA_038209835.1 Gaiellales bacterium
GTTCCTCGACGACACGATCGAGTTCGTGCGCGAGGCGCGCGACGTCGTCGAGGAGATCGTGGTGGCAGAGCGGGAGCTGACCCTGGCTCGGGCGCTCGAGCTCGCCGACCCCCGACTCGGGCCGTTCACGTCGATGCCGAACGAGCTCGCCGGCCCGCTTCGGGCGCACCTGAGGGAGCTCGTTGCCGCCGGTCAGGTCGCAGAAGCCCCCGACGGTCACACCTGGAATATGGTCGGCTGAACGCCGGCTCACGACAACCATCTGCCGCGAGGAGGACACATGGAACTTGGGATGATCAGCTCGACCTGGCTCGGCACGAAGATCGATCGCCTGGAGGGAATCCGCAAGGCGAAGGCGATCGGCTTCGATACCTATGACATCTTCGAGGATCCACTCGACCTGACCGATGACGAGCGCCGCGAGGTCAAGGAGACCTGCGACGAAGTCGGGCTCCCGGTACGTTCGGTCGTCTGCGTCGCCTTCGGCCTTGTCGACTTCAATCCCTCGGTGCAGCGGTTCACGTTCGATCGGATCAAGGCGTACGTCGACCAGGGCGCCTACCTCGGGGCGCGCAACGTCCTCCTCGTCGTCGGCGAGTACTACTGGGACGGCGAGGTGTTCCCGCGCCCGGCGATCTGGGACATGGCCGTCGCAGCCGTGCGCGAAGCCGGGGAATACGCAGCGTCGAAAGGGCTCGAGATCGTCCTCGAGCTCGAGCCTTTCGAAGAAGCGCTGCTCAATGACGTCCACGAGCTCGTTCGCTTCGTAAAGGAGGTCAACGTCCCGGCCGTTCGGGCCAATGCCGACATCTCTCATCTCCACCTTTCGCACGCGTCATTCGACGACGTCAAGGAGCTGACCGGGCTGATCGGGCACATCCACCTGTCCGATTGCGACGGGAAGGTGCACGGCGACCTGCCGGCGGGGCTGGGCAGCACGCCGATCACCGAGTACCTCGCCGCGATCCGCGACACGGGCTATGACGGAACGGTCTCGATCGAGCTCGAGTACTCGCCCGATCCGGACAAGATCGTCGAGTGGACACAGCAGGCGTACGACGGGACGGCCGCGATCATGCACGACCTCGGCGTCCGGCCGCTGGTCAAGTAGGCGCGCGATGGCAGAGATCGACCTCAACACCGGGCCCAGGCTCGGATCGAAGACCGACTACGCGATCGGCGTGATTGGTGCCGGCTTCATCGTGCGCGACATCCATCTCGTGTCGTATCGGGAGGCCGGCTTCAACACCGTGGCGATCGCCTCACGTACCCCGGAGCACGCGCGAACGGCGGGCGAGCAGCACGGGATCAGCACCATCTACGACACCTGCCAGGAGCTGCTCGACGATCCGCGCATCGAGATCGTCGACATCGCCTACCCGCCCGACGCTCAGCTCGAGATCGTCAGGGAGGCGTGCAAACGGGATCACGTGAAGGGCATCCTGGCGCAGAAGCCTCTGGCCGCGACGCTGGCAGATGCAACCGAGATCGTCCGGGTCTGCGACGCGGCGGGGAAGAAGCTCGGCGTCAACCAGAACATGCGCTACGACCAGTCGATGCGTGCGTTGAAGACGCTTCTGACCGGTGGACACATGGGCTCCCCCGTGGTCGCCCAGATCGTAATGAACGCGCGACCTCACTGGCAGGAGTTCATCCGCGGGTACGGGCGCATCGCGATCCTCAACATGTCGATCCACCATCTCGACGCTTTCCGGTTCCTCTTCGGCGACCCGGAGCGGATCCTCGTGAGCGTTCGGAACGACCCCAGCTGGGACTTCGCCCATGACGACGGGATGGCGTTCTACATCCTCGAGTACGCCGATGGGTTGCGAGCGATCGGGTCCGATGACTGCTTCACCTGGGCAGACGGGCGGATCGAGTGGCGCGTCGAGGGCACGGAGGGGATCGCCAAGGGAACGATCGGCTGGCCGGACTACCCGGAAGGAAGCCCGAGCACGATCGACTACACGCTCCGCTCGGAGGAGGGCGAGTGGCACCGCCCGCGCTGGGACGAGCGCTGGTTCCCGCAGGCGTTCATGGGGACGATGGGGCAGCTCATGAAGGCGATCGAGACGGACACCGAGCCGGAGATCTCCGGGCGCGACAACCTCGGAACCATGCGTCTCATCGAGGCCGCCTACCGGTCGGCCACCGAAGGGCGTGCCGTCGCGCTCGCGGAGATCGAGCCGGCGTGACTGGATCCGCTTTCCGGCTGGACGATCGAGTTGCGATCGTCACCGGGGGCGGCGGGGGGCTCGGCACCAGCATCTGCCGGGCGCTCGGCGACGCCGGTGCCGCTGTCGCGGTCGTGGGACGGCCCGAGGATCCGCTCGACGAGGTTCGTGACTCGATCACGGCGGCTGGCGGCGCTGCGATTGCCATCGCCGCCGATGTCTCCGACAGCTCGTCCGTGGCGGCGATGGCGCAGACAGTGATGCGTGAGCTCGGCGGCGTCGACGTCCTCGTCAACAACGCCGCGATCTACCCCCGCCGCGCGTGGACGGAGATCGACGAGGACGAGTGGGATCGGGTGCAGGCGACGAACGTGAAGGGCTACTTCCTGTGTGCGCGTGCCGTGCACGACTCGATGAAGGAGCGCGGCAACGGGCGGATCGTCAACCTCAGCTCGATCACGTTCTTCATCGGGCTGCCGATGCTGCTCGACTACGTCGTCTCGAAGGGCGGCGTGATCGGCTTCACGCGCGCGCTCGCGCGCGAGGTCGGCCCCGAGGGGATCACCGTGAACGCCATCGCCCCCGGCGCATTCCCTACCGACGCCGAGAAGATCCACCCGGATCCCGAGCAGTACACGCAATGGATCCTCGACCAGCAGAGCCTGAAGCGCCGGGGGACGCCGGAGGACATCGGGAACCTCGCGGTCTTTCTGGCGAGCGACGCGTCGAGCTTCATCACCGGTCAGACGATCATGATCGACGGCGGCTGGGCGATGACGTAAGGCAAGCCGAAGGCTTGCCGCACAGCAGACGACGAAAGTCGGCTGCGACGGCTCGTCGGTGCCCGGAGGGCGCCGACACGAGCAAGGGCGCGGAGCGCCCGCGCAGCAGACGGCCGAAGGCCGGCTGCGAAGGCCCGTCGGAGCCCTCGAGGGCTCCGACACAATCGCGCGGGAGGATCGACACCAAGCTGTTCGCTAGCCGATGTATCCGAGCTCGAGGGATGCTCTGCTCGCGGCCTGGAGGACGAGGCTGACCGTTCGTTCGGCGTTGTCACCGAGGACCGTCGGCTTGGGCCCGCCGACCGAGAGTGCCGCGACGACGGACTCGGTGTGATCGCGAACCGGGGCTCCGACGGAGGCGAAGCCGAGCGTGACATCCTCGTTGCTGACCGCGTAGCCGTCACGGCGGATCGTCGCGAGCTCGGCGACCAACCCGTCGCTGTCCACCGGGCTCCAGAGCGTAAGCGCGTCGAGAGGGCGGGCAAGGTACTCGTCGATTCGCTCCTGTGGCTCCCACGCGAGCAGCGCACGTGGTGCCGCGCCGAGATGGAGGGGAAGCGCGCCGCCGATCTGCAGGACCATCGACTGCACCGTCCTTCCGGGGATGCGCTCGATGCACGCGGCCTCGTCTCCACGACGTACGACGAGATAGACGGTCTCGCCCGTTTCGCGGTGAAGCTCTTGAAGCGCGGGAAGCGTTGCTCGCCGGACGTCGAGGCTCTCGCCGAGGGCGTTCGCGAGGGTGAGGAGACCGAAGCCGAGCCGATAGGTTCCCCGGCCTGGTACTGCGTCGACAAGATCCCCCGCGGCCAGGCCGGTGAGCAGTCGGGCCGTCGCGGCCCGACTCTCGCCCGTCAGCTCTGCAAGGCGCGCCGGGCCGAGCTCCCCCTCGCGAGCGAGGGTGCGCAGGAGAATCCCAGCCCTACCCAGGACTCGCGCCTCCGCGGAGGGTCGGCTGTCCGTCGTCGCAGGCGCGGCGACGACGGTCCCGCGTCCGCGAACCCGTCGGATGAGGCCGTCCTGGGCAAGCCGCTGAACAGCGGCCCGCGCCGTCATGCGGCTGACCCCGAACTCCTCGGAGAGGGCGGTCTCGGTGGGAAGAGCATCACCCGGTTCGAGGGCGGCAATGCGGTCGCGGAGTGCCCGCTCGATAGCGTCCACACGGCTCATTCGGTATCGTCCCGGCGGTAGGTTGCTATACAAAAAAAGTCTATACAAAAAGGAGAAGCCATGACGGAAACAGATCCTGGGTGGATCGCGGAGGCGCGCCGTATCGCGTACGGCATCAGGCGCCGCTCGCTCGAGGTCGCCGTCGAGCACAACGGTGCGTACCTCGGCCAGGCGTGCTCCGGCGCCGAGATCCTGGCTGCGTTGCTCGTCGGATGTCTCAGGCCTGATGAGGGCGACGTGCTGGTGCTCTCGCCCGCTCACTACTGCCTCGCGCTCTGGGCAGGAGTCGTCGAGCGAGGCGAGCTTCCTGCGGAGGCGCTCGAGTCGTACGGCGTCGACGGAGCGCAACTCGAAATGATCGGAGGCGGCGGCACGCCGGGGATGCTCTTCACCACGGGCTCGCTCGCGCAGGGCATGTCACAGGGGATCGGTTACGCGCTCGGACGCCGGATCCGGGGCGAGCGAGGCCGCGTGGTCGTGTTCGCATCGGACGGGGAGCTGCAGGAGGGACAGACCTGGGAGGCGCTCATGGCGCTCGCGCACTACGACCTTCGCGAGGTCGTCGTCGTCTTCGACCTCAACGACAGCCAGGTCGACGGGTCTCCACGAGAGATCATGGCCGTCGAGCCGGTCGTCGACAAGCTCCGCGCGTTCGGGCTCGACGCCGTCGAAGTGGACGGGCACGATCTCGCCGCCGTTCAGGGAGCTGTCGAAGGAGGCGGGTCGCGTCCCCGAGCGCTCGCGTGCCGCACGCGGATCTGGGAGGGGATCTCAACGCTTGCCGAGCGTCACAACCTCCACTTCGTCCGCTTCAGGCCGGGAGAGGAGACCGCCGCGCGCGAAGCGCTCGAGCGCCACGCCGAGGCGGTCGGATGAACCCGCCGACCGCGCACCGGCCCTACGCGGACGCACTCCTCGCGTACGGAAACGCCCGGGAAGATGTCGTCTGTCTCTCGGGCGACCTGACCGCGTCGTGCGAGGTCGACGCGTTCCGTGAGGCGTTCCCCGAGCGCTTCGTCAACGTCGGGATGGCCGAGCAGAACATGATGGGGATCGCGGGCGGGCTGGCGAAGGCCGGGCTGCTGCCGATCGTCCACACGTTCGGAGTGTTCGCAACCCGCCGGCCGCTCGATCAGATCGAGATGGCGATCGCCGTTCCCCGCGCGCGAGTTCGGATCATGGGCTTCCTGCCCGGGTTGACGACACCCGGTGGGCCGACCCACCAGGCCATCGACGACGTCTCGATCATGCGAACGCTTCCCGGGATGACGGTCGTGGATCTCGGTGATGCGACCGAGATCTCGTCCGTGCACCAGGCGCTCGACACGCTCGCCGGACCTGCGTACTGTCGCGTCATGCGTGGCGACGTTCCCCGGCTCTTCGACACGCCGCTCGAGCTGG
>JBBQXH010000194.1:0-5497 GCA_038209835.1 Gaiellales bacterium
CGAGCACCACACTCACGTGCGCCCCTCGCCGGCGAACGCACGAGGATTGGGGGTTGACACAGGACGTCTCACGCGGCCGCCCCGAACGGGAATGTCGACCCATCGGAATTATCTCGATCCCGCGCACCTTCCGACACGATCCGCGCGCCCCACGCGCGATTCGCAGCGCTACGCTGATAGCGGGTGGTGGTAAGGGGTGGCCCCGGCGCCGAAGAAGTCATCGCGCAGCCTCGACAGGCTCGCGAGCGCCGACCAGAAGTCGCACGGCGGCGCGGCCGCTCCTGATCGCGCCTTCCATGGTCGCCGGCCAGCCTGTTGCCGTCCACGCGCCGGCGCGCGCCACGTTCGGTTGGGTCGTCATCGAACCGGGTCGCGAGCCTGCGGTGCCTGGGACACCCGCAAACGTCGCTTCGGGCTCTCTGCTCACTCGCGACCAGAGAAGCTCGGCCTCCCCGAGCCGATCGGTGATCGCCCGGGTCATCAGCTCGACGAGCTCCCTGCCTCGTGTTGCAGCGAGCTCGGGAGCGCCGCTCGCCACGACCGTCAGGTACTGGCCTTTCTCGGGCCGATGCCCCGTCAGCCGGCCCCGGTCGAACACCCAGTGGGCAGGGCTGTCGAGCATCGCGGCGAGGGGGACTCGGAGCACCTCTCGATCGAACAGAAGGTGGACGCTCACGATCGGCGAGTCTCCGAGTGCAGGTGGTTCCTCGCCGAGGAGCCCGGCAGACTCGATTGGTGGTAGCGCAACCACGAACAGGTTGCCGGCAACCCGTTCCCCATCGGAGAGAACGACGGCGTTCTCGTCGATCGACGCCACCCGCGTCCGCACGCGAACATCGGCTCCGGCGGCCGTAAGCGCCCTGCCGGCCGCGTCGCCGTGCATCTCGCCGAGCGGTGCGACCGGCAACAGGAGATCGCTCGCCTCCTTCGGGCCGAGCATCGCCGTCTGCACGGTGAACAGGCCGAGCGTCGCACTTGCTTCCTCACTTCGAAGGTTCAGCGCGGGCCTGATGAAGACGTCCCAGAATCGGTCGATCGCCGTCTGCGTCGACCCGAGTCGCCGGAGGAGCGCACCGAAGGTCTCTCCGTCGTGCGCCGGCGGGTCGAGCGGAGCGAGCTTCCTGACGACCCGGGCCACACCGAGCCGCTCGCCGAGGGAGAGGTGACCGTACCGAAGGAGGGGAAGCGCACCCGCACCGAGGTAGGCGACCCTGCCGGTCTGGGCGATCACCGGCAGCTTCAGTCGCAGACGCCGTATCGAGGCACCCTGGCCGACGCGCTCGAGAAACCGGGCGTACTCCGAGCAACACCCGAGCGCGACGTGCTGGCCGTTGTCTGGCGGAGGAGACGGGTCGCCCTCTCGCTCGGGCAGTGTCTGCACCGCCCCTCCAAGCGTGGGACGGGCTTCGAGAAGCGTGACCGCGTGACCGGCGTCGACGAGGTCGAGCGCGGCCGCCAGACCGGCGAGACCACCGCCGACGACGACGGCCCTCACGCGGCCTCCCGCACGATTCCCGATCCGATGACACGAAGCTTCCCGAGCGCCGAGAGACTCGGGCGCTCGGAGAAGACGTCGTACTGACGCCGCTCGATCTCGCCCAGCAAGCCGGCATAGATTCCTGCGAGCGTTCTCACGCAGAGCGCGCTCCTCGGGTCGAGGAGCGCGAGCAGGCCGAACCCCTCGATCAGGAGCGCCCGGGCGCGCGATGCCTGATGCGCCATCAGGCCCCGCCATCCCGGGCCCGTCCGGCCGGAGGCGATCTCGCCCTCGCCGACGCCGAATCGCGCGAGCTCGTTCTGCGGCAGGTAAACACGGCCGAGCGACCAGTCCTCGGCCACGTCGCGCATGATGTTGATCTGCTGGAGCGCAAGCCCGAGCGACTCGGCCAGGGGTTGCGCGCGCGCCATGTCGCTCGGCCCGTAGACGGCGGTACAGGAAACGCCGACGCTCCCCGCGACGCGTCTGCAGTACTCACGTAGCTCGCCCCAGTTCTCGTACCTGGTGCGATCGATGTCCCACGTCGCGCCTTCGATCAGGTCGAGCAATGCGCTCCTCGGGATGGGATAGCGCGCGACGGTATCGGCGAGCGCGACCATGACGGCGTCGCCCGGCTCGGCGGCGGGAAGCAGCGCAACGCCCTCCCTGACCGTTGCGAGGCTCGCGCGACGGTGCTCGGACGATCCAGCTCCGTCGGCGATGTCGTCGACTCGCCGCGCGTACGCGTACAACGCCGTCAGCGCAAGCCGCTTCGACCGTGGAAGGAGCATGATGCCCCAGGCGAAGTTCCGTGCTTCGCGGCGCGTGATGCGACCACAGTCCGCGTAGGCGTCCTCGACGTTCACGAGCGCACGAGCTGACGCAGGGTGAGCCAGGCAAACGTCAGACGCCCGGGTGCGGGCCGGCCGGTAAACACGTCCCACCCCGATCGCTCGAGCGCCGCCAGCGCCGCCAGCCCACCACGCGCGAACAGGGACACCGATCGGCCTGCTCGACCGCCGAGGTTCGCGGCGAGCGGAAACCCGCGACGGAGGAGGCCGGAGGCGCGATCGCTCTCGAACCGGCAGAGCGTCGTGATGCGATCGCTGCGAGGCCCGGCGAGCTCGGCCTCCGAGACACTGAACCGGCCGAGATCCTCGAGCGGAAGGTAGATCCGCCCCAGGGCAAGGTCGCGCGGCGGATCCTGGAGGAAGTTGACGAGCTGCAGACCCGTGCAGACGTCGTCAGACATCGCGACGAGATCCGGCTCACCCGCCCGGCCGTAGATACCGAGGACGAGGCGCCCCACCGGATCGGCTGAATAGGTGCAATACCAGCGAACGTCGTCCCAGGTCTCGTACCGCGTTCGCTCCTGGTCGATCCTGTTCGCCTGGATGAGCCGTTCGAACGGCTCGGGAGGGAGATCGCAGGCGACGATCGTCCGCTGGAGCCGCCGCATGATCTCGGTTTCCGGTACGGCGTCGTAGCAGGCGTCGAGCTCGCGCCCAAGCGCATCGAGGAGCGCGACGCGGTCGCCCTCGGCCTCGTCGCCGAGGTTGTCGACGAGGCGCGCGAACCCGTAGACCGCGCGCAGATGTGGCCGTGCGCCCCGAGGCGCCAGTACCGACGCGACCGGGAAGTTCTCGCTGCCCGACCGGGCGTCGATCTCCGCAAGCGAGAGTGCTGGCATGGAAAGGAGATCCCCCGCCATGGCGAGGAACGTAGCATGCTCCCAGGGATGGAGCGACGTCAGTTTGGTGAGACGGGGGTCGAGGTGCCTGTGGTGGGCCTCGGGACGTGGCGGGTGTTCGACCTCCCGGCCGACGAGGAGCCGCGCGCGAGCGCTGTCATCGAGGCCGCATTCGCGGGTGGCACCCGCGCCGTGGACTCCTCGCCGATGTACGGTCGTGCGGAGGCCGTCCTCGGCCGCGCGCTTGGCGAACGCCGTGAGGAGACGTTCGTCGCGACGAAGATCTGGACGCCCTCAGCCGAGGAAGCCCGGCGTCAGCTCGCCGACCAACTCGACTACTTCCGGGGACACGTCGAGCTCGAGCAGATCCACAACCTCGTCAGCTGGCGGGAGTACCTGCCGTGGCTCGAGAACGAGCGTGCCGAAGGTCGGATCGGCCTGATCGGAGCGACGCACTGGAAGGCCGGCGCCTTCGACGAGCTCGCGACCGTGATGCGCACAGGGCGGATCCAGGCGATCCAGATCCCCTAGAACCCGAGGGAGCGCGCGGCCGAGCGCGTAATCCTTCCGCTTGCGGAGGAGCTCGGGCTCGGCGTCATCGCGATGCGTCCGCTGGGAGGGGAGGGGACGGTGATCCCGCCGCCCTCCGACACCGCCGCGATTGCAGCGCTTGGCTTCGACTCGTGGGCCGAGGCGCTCCTACTCTGGGCGCTCGCGGATCCGCGCATCTCCCTCGTGATACCCGCCACCGGGAGCCCGGCGCATGCCCTCCAGAACACGGCGGCCGGAACCGGCCGGAAGCTCGATCCGGAGACGCGAGAGCTCGTGGGACAGCTCGCGGGAGGCTAGGAGGCCTCGGTCGTCGTCCAGACGTCGGGCGGCCCGGCGATACCGGCTTGCTCCATCACCTCGCGCAGACGCGGCGACGAGCTGAAGGCATCCGCCGCTTCCCGCGTTGCGAAGTCGTGCGAGATCGTCACGTCGTTCGGATCGTCGAGGCTCTGGTAGACGGCGTGGCCAGTGACGCCCATGCTCGAGCGCTCAGCGTCGAAGGCATCGTAGTGCTGGCGCCAGGAGGCGTAATCGGTGACCGGATGCCTCACGAAAAGACGAACCATGGTGTCTCCTCCGAAGTCGAATGAAGGGCTGAGCCTACATGGGAACAAAGATGACCGGCGACGCCGTTCTCACAGGCAGAACGCGGTAGCCCACGAGTTGCTGCTCGCAACTACCCTACTGTGACCGACAAAGGAGAACCGATGGCCGCAACGATCGACGACAAGGCACGGACAGTCCTCGAGGCGACGAACTTCTGGCACATGGCGACGCTGATGGACGACGGTACGCCGCAGGTCTCTCCCGTCTGGGCCGACGTCGAGGGCAACACGGTGATCGTGAACACCGCCGTTGGCCGTCGCAAGGAAAAGAATCTCCGCCGGGACCCGCGCGTCACCCTCTCGACGTCGCCGACGGACAATCCTTACGTCAACTACGAGATCCGCGGGCACGTGACGGACTTCATCGAGGGCGCGCCAGCGGACGAGCACATCAACAAGATGGCGAAGAAATACATCGGCCAGGACGTGTACCCCTATCGCGCCCCCGGCGAGGAGCGCGTCATCCTGCGCATCGAGCCGGACACGGTCGTCGTCCCGTCCGAGTAGCGTCTGGTCACGCGTGAGACTCCCTCTGTCAACTCCAAATCCCCGCGGGTTCCTCGGGCGCCGCTGGGGGTGCGGGGCCGGAGGGCACAGTGTGGGGAACACGGGCCCGGAAGGCACCGCGCCCCCAGGGGTGTCAGGCGCCGGCGAGGGACGCGCGTGACCGATCTTCTCTATCTGAGCCGGCAGGAGGTCGCCGATCTCCTGCCGGCGATCCTCGAGCAGGTGGACCTCTGCGAGCAGACGTACCGCTCGATGGCGGCCGGCAGGGTCGAGATGCCGCCGAAACCCGGCGTTCATTCGCGAGACGAGGCCTTCATCCATGCGATGCCGGCGTATCTCGCTGACTCCGACGTCGTCGCGGTCAAGTGGGTGGGTGGCTACCCGAAGAACAAGGAGCAGGGGCTCCCGTACATCTCAGGTTTGATCATCGTCAACGACGCCGAGACCGGCTTCCCCGTGGCCGTGATGGATGCAGCCGAGATCACAGCAGCACGGACGGCGGCGGCGAGCGGCCTGTGCATCCGCCGGTGGGCCCCGGACGGCTGGAGCAGAGCAGCCATCATCGGCTGCGGAGAGCAAGGGAGGTACCACTCGCGGGTGGTCGCAGCCCTAAATCCGGATGCCGAGATCTCCGCCTACGACATGCACTCGTATCGAATCGCGGAG
>JBBQXH010000195.1:0-5494 GCA_038209835.1 Gaiellales bacterium
CCGATAGAAGGGCTCACCTGCGGCGGCCATGGCCTCGGGTGTCTGGAAGGTCCGTCCGAGTGGGCCGGAGGCGGGGCTTCCGGAGGCCCGCTCGCCGAGGTGCTCGACGAGCGCGCCGACCATACGCTCCGTTGCAGACCACGCGCAGTTCGTCGTGCAGACGGTCTTGACCACGTCCTCGAACACTGTCGGACTGCGCACCATGCGTCCCGCACCACTCGTCACCCAGGAAAGGTTTGGGTCTTCCGCGGCGAGCCGGTAGAAGGGCGACAGGTCTTCGTCGAGGTTCAGCACGTGGCGTGCTCCCGCGGTGAGCTCCGTCGTCTCGCGAGCACCGAGTCGCCGGCCCCGCACCGTGAGAGTGGCGCGCCGATTAGCGGGCGCGATCGTCACGGTTCGGGGCCGCCCGCCCGCAACGGGAAGCGTCAGCTCGAGCGAGCGGTGCGCGCGGTCGACCCGCATCGGCGGGAGCTCGACGAGCCCATGAGAGGAGATCGTACGCCATAGATCGACTGGCTCGCCTCCCGCGCCGACGAGCTCGATCTCTGCGGTGGGTTCTCTCACTCGAAGTACTTGCTCTCCCATCCTGAGACGGTGTAGGCGACTCCCGGCTCGGCGCCCATTGCGAGAACGGTCGTCCCGGGGTCGATCGTACGTGCCCCGCGCCTCGTCGCCGGATCAGGGACGTGGACGAAGGTGCCCGCCGGCGCGTCGATCTCCTCACCGGCCACCACGAACGTCGCGTGCCCGGTCGCGACGAAGAAGAGCTCCTCGTGTCGCGTATCGCTCGCCTCGATCTCGGAGTGCTCGGTGATCACCCAGTCGCCAGCGGACGCTCCCGTCATGGCGTTGATCCCGAAGCTCTGCACACCAAGGTGATGACGGACAGGCCGCCATTCGTAGGAACCCGGCTCGGGCGCGGCTCCGAGCGGGATCTCAGAGAGACGGGCTGTCGTGTACGGGCGGTCGGTCATTCGGGTACCTCCTCGTCGAAGAAGCCGGAGTCGTCAGTCTATGAAAGGCGGACAGAAGCCAAGGTCGTGTTGAATCTCTCCGTGGCGATTCTCGGTGTCGACGTGGGAGGAACGTTCACGGACGCTGTCCTCCTTGCGGACGGCGAGCTGAAGACCGCGAAGGTGCCGACCGGACGAGACCAGGACGAGTCGGTTCTCGCGGCCGCGGCCGCCGTCGGCGCGAGTGACGTCGAGAGGTTCACGCACGGCACGACGATTGCGACGAACGCGCTCCTCGAACGCAAGGGCGCTCGTACGGCGTTCGTCGCGACGGAGGGGTTCGAGCATCTTCTCCACCTGCGCCGCCAGAACCGGGCCGATCTCTACCGCCTCTGCGTCTCGCACCCGGAGCCGCTCGTGCCGCTCGAGCGCTGCTTTGGCGTACAGGAGCGGATGGGACCTGACGGAGTCCTGAAGCCACTCGACCTGTCGACACTCGCCGACTTCGAGGCCGAGGCTGTCGCGATCTGCCTCCTGTTTGCGTTCCGCGATCAGAGCCACGAGCAGGAGGTGGCGGCGGAAGTGCGCCAGAGGTTGCCCGCCGCGCACGTCGTCGCCTCGCACGAGGTATCGCCCGAGTTCCGCGAGTACGAGCGCGCCTCGACGACCGCCGCGGACGCCTATCTCGGCCCGGGCACAGCTCGTTACCTCCGCGCTCTTGCGGGGCGCTGCGCGCAGGCAGGTCTTCCAGAGCCGCTCGTCATGCGCTCCTCCGGCGGCCTCGCGACGCTCGAGGAGGCTGCCGCGCACCCGTCCTGGATCCTCGTCTCGGGGCCGGCCGGAGGCGTCGTCGGCGCGAGCCTCGTCGCCAGTCGAGCGGGGTTCGATCGGGCGATCTCGTTCGACATGGGCGGCACGTCGACGGACGTCTGTCTCATCGTCGAGGGCTCGGCGGAACGGGCCAGCGAACGAAGCGTTGGCGGCTTCCCGATCAGGTTGCCGACGGTCGACATCCATACGGTCGGTGCCGGCGGAGGATCGGTCGCCTGGGTCGACGCCGGCGGCGCGCTGCGTGTTGGCCCGCAGAGCGCGGGCGCAGAGCCCGGACCGGCGTGCTACGGGAGGGGTGGCGCGCAGCCGACCGTCACGGATGCGAATCTCGTTCTCGGTCGGCTGCCGGGGACGCTTCCCGGCGGACTCGAGCTCGAAAGGGGGGCGGCCGAGGCGGCGCTCGCAGGAATCGATCCTTCTGCGGTCATCGACGTCGTGAACGCCGAGATGCTGCGGGCGCTTCGCGTCGTCTCCGTCGAGCGCGGCCACGATCCTCGCGAGTTCGCCGTCGTCGCGTTCGGGGGTGCCGGGCCGCTCCATGCGTGCGCGCTGGCCGAGCAGCTCGACATCGAGACCGTTCTCGTGCCGGCATCGGCGGGAGTCCTGTCAGCCCTCGGACTCGTCGCGAGCGAGGAGCGTCGCGATCATGTGCGGTCGTATGTCAGCCTGCTCGACGAGGTGGGAGAGCTACCGGAGGTTGGGGAGGCCGATCTGCGCTATCGCGGGCAGTCGTTCGAGCTCACGGTCCCGCTCGGCCCGAGGCTTGCGGAGCGATTCCATCGCAGTCACGAAGAGCGGTATGGCTACGCAGATCGCGAACGGCCGCTCGAGCTCGTCGCGGTCCGAACGGCCGACGTACGCCCGGGGCCGGATGTCGAGCTCCCCACGGCCCCTCCGCTCCACGTGACCGGCCCGTCGGTGGTCGAGCTTCCGGGCGCCACCTGCTGGATCCCCCCCGGGTGGGAGGGGGAGAGGGATGGAAATAGCACATTGATCCTCACGAGAACGTGAAAATCGAGCTCCAAATCATCGGCAGTGCGCTCCAGGCGGTGGCCGAGGAGATGGGAGCAGTGCTGATTCGCTCGGCCTTCTCGTCGAATATCAAGGAGCGGCACGATTGCTCGACCGCGCTCTTCGACGCCGCCGGCCGGATGAGCGCCCAGGCCGAGCACATCCCGGTGCACCTGGGAGCGATGCCCGAAGCCGTCGCGGCGGTGATCCAGCGTGATCCGCGGCCCGGTGAGATCTACGCGGTCAACGATCCGTTCACCGGCGGGACCCATCTACCGGACATCACCCTCGTCTCCCGCACCGAGATCGGCTTCGCGGTCTCGCGCGCCCACCACGCGGATGTCGGTGGCATGGAGCCATCGAGCCTGCCCGCTGACTCGCGCGAGCTGTTCCAGGAGGGTGTCATCATTCCTCCGGTTCGCCTCGACGACGAGGTCGTCACCCTTCTTCTGGCGAACATGCGGAATCCCGAGGAGAGGCGTGGTGACCTGCGCGCCCAGATCGCCGCCCAGCGCGTCGGTGAGCGCAGGATCGGCGAGCTGTGCACGAAGCATGGGCGAGCCACGGTTGTAGCGGCCATGGACGAGCTCTTCGACTACTCCGAGCGACGCGTCAGGGCGGGGATCCGCGAGCTCCCGGACGGACGTTACGAATCCACCGATCTCCTCGAGGCAGCCGATGGGGAGCTCCTGATCAGGGTGGCCGTGACGATCAGCGGAGATGAGATCGAAATCGACTTCGTGGGCACGGCGGCCCAGCACGACGGGAACTTGAACTGTCCGCTCGCGGTTACGCGGTCGGCCTGCTACTTCGTCGTCCGATGCCTCGCTGCTCCGGACATCCCAGTCTCGGGAGGCGCGTACGAGCCCGTGGCCGTCCTGGCGCCACCGGGGTCGCTCGTGAACGCGCTCGCTCCGGCGGCGGTCGTCGCTGGGAACACCGAGACGTCGAGCCGGATCACCGACGCGCTGTTTCTCGCGTTCGGCCAGGCCGTCCCCGTTCAGGCACAGGGGCAGGGCACGATGAACAACGTGACGCTCGGGAGCCGGTCGTTCACGTACTACGAAACGATCGGTGGCGGGCAGGGAGCATGCCTGTCGAGCGATGGGCCCTCAGCGGTGCACGTGGCGATGTCCAACGCGCTGAACACGCCCATCGAGGCGCTCGAACTCGCCTACCCGATCCGGGTGCGCCGGTACGGCCTTCGATCCGGCTCCGGTGGAGAGGGGCTGTATCGGGGCGGTGACGGCGTTGTGCGGGAGCTCGAGGTGCTCGAGGCGTGCCGGCTCTCGCTCCTGACCGAGCGTCGCGCCAACGCGCCGAAGGGCGCCCGCGGGGGCCATCCCGGAGAGCCCGGACGCAACCTCCTGAACGGCGAAGCCCTCCCGGCGAAGATCACACGCGCTCTCGAGCCGGGCGACGTGCTCCGGATCGAAACGCCCGGCGGCGGCGGCTTCGGCGAGCCGCTGTGACGCTCGAGCCATCGACGTGTATTCTCCCGCCTCGGGCTCCTGGCATGACGCTTCGCGCGGCGGGCCATCCGGTGCCCGCGACAGCGTAAGCCCAGCCAAGGGAGGAAGATGATGGGGGACGGCTTCACCATCGCGCACAAGGACGACCTCGAGAAAGCGGGACCGAAATGGCGTCTGGTGCGCCGTTCACTTGGTGTCCAGGCGTTCGGGATCAACGTGGTCGATCTCCAGCCCGGTGAGACGATCCCCGCTCACGATGAGATCGGCCGCGGGCAGGAAGAGGTGTTCGTGACGCTGAGCGGAAGTCCGACGCTCGTCATCGACGGGACCGAGCACCCGGCGCCCGAGGGAACCTTTGCACGCTTCGATCCTGCTCCCGTCCGCACGATCGTCAACGATGGCTCCGGGCCGGCGAGCGTCCTCATCATCTCTGCGCCGGTCTCGAGCGGTTACGAGCCTATGGACTGGGCCTAACGGTCTACGCCTGCGGGAAACTCATCTCGAACCTCTATCGGTCGGTGCGGACGGTCGCCCGACGACCCATCGCCTGCTGAGTCAGCGTCCCGGTTGTCACAGATCCGCGTGTCTTCTCTGACACTCCGCGCAACAGCCGCTCAGATTCGCCCGCTACGCTGAAAAGCGGGTGGTGGAACGGGGTGGCCCCTCGAAGTCTCGGGCGCGCGATCGTCGACGGATCTCATCTGGTCACCCCGACGAGAATCCCTCCCGCCATGATGAGGCTCGCCGCCAGAATGAGGCGCCGACCGATTGCCTCGCTTCGCCCCAGGAAGAGGCCCGCGAAGACGACCGCCCAGAGCGACTGGGTCGCGTTCAGCGGAGCGACCACGGTGACTGCGCCTCGCGCGAACGCCTCGACCAGCGCGGCGTACGCTGCGCCGAGCAAGAGCGCGGATGGGAGGAAAGGAACGACCGTCGCACGCACTCGCGTTGCGTTTAGGATGGCATCGCGTCGGAGGAGGAGCAGGACAACCGTCAGTGCGATCGCCGCGCCCGTGAGCGACGCCGCCGCTGCTGCGAGCGGCGCAGCGTCGAAGTCGGTCGTGGCCACTCGGACGAGATTGTCGCGCACGGCGAAGAGGACGGCGCACACGAGCGCGAGAACGGCGCCGATCGTGCGGAAGCCCACCGGGCGAGCTCGCTCCCAGGCGAGAGCGATCCCGCCAGCAACGATGAGAGCCGTTGCCAGCGCGAGGCCTGGACCAAGTG